>NZ_DKJX01000045.1:0-74866 GCF_002454935.1 Massilia sp. UBA6681 | reverse complement strand
CTGCTGGCGCGCCTGCAGATCGAGCGCGGCGGCTCCGGCATCGAGACCCTGATGCGCAGCCTGCCGCATGCGGCGGGCAGCGGCGACTATCACGCGTTCCTCGCCGGCGCGCTGGCGCGCGAAGGACGCCAGCGCGAGGCGGCCGAACACTATGGGGCTGCCTTGCGCACGGCGCCGCAGAACGGGGTATGGTGGATGGGCCTGGGCATCTCGCTGCAGGCCGAGAAGCGCAACCTGGAAGCGGCCGAGGCGTTCCAGAAGGCGCTGGACAGCGGGACCTTGTCGGGCGAACTGCAGGGGTTTGTGGAGCGCAAGCTCAAGCAGCTCAATCGCTAGCGAGGCTTTTGTAGGGTGGGCAGGTCTCCTGCCCACGCGTTCAACAGGCTAGATCTGCCATTGGAGCGGCGCTCGAGCTAACGATCGCCGCGTGGGCGGGAAACCCGCCCACCCTACGGGTCACAGGCGGCTCAGGGTCTCGAGGGCCTTCATCAAGGTCTCGTCCTTCTTCGCAAAGCAGAAACGCACGATCCCCGATTCGGTCGGCCGGCTGTAGAAGGCCGACACCGGAATCGCCGCCACCTTCGCCTCCACCGTCAGCCACCTGGCGAATTCCGCTTCCGGCAGGCTTGATATCGCGTCGTAGCGCACGCACTGGAAATACGTGCCGTCGGACGGCAACAGCTCGAAGCGCGAGCCGGCCAGGCCGGCGCGGAACAGGTCGCGCTTGTGCTGGTAGAAGCCGGGCAGCTCCAGGTAGGGCGCCGGATCCTCCATGTAGGCGGCGATCCCGTGCTGCATCGGCGTGTTCACGCTGAACACGTTGTACTGGTGGACCTTGCGGAACTCGCGCATGAGCGAGGCCGGGGCGGCCACGTAGCCCACCTTCCAGCCCGTGACGTGATAGGTCTTGCCGAAGCTCGAGACCACGAAGGCGCGTTCGGCCAGCCTTGGGTCGCGCGACACCGAGGCATGTTCCTCGCCGTCGTAGACCATGTGCTCGTACACCTCGTCGGACAGCACCAGGATCTCGGTGCCGGCCACGATGGCGGCCAGCGCCTCGAGGTCGGCGGCGCGCAGGATCGAGCCGGTCGGGTTGTGCGGCGAGTTCACGACGATCATGCGGGTACGCGGCGTGACCGCGGCGGCCAGCAGGTCCCAGGGCACGCTGTAGCCCGCGCTGCCCACGCGCATGGCCACCGGCACGGCGACGCCGCCGGCGAGCGCGATCGCGGGAAGGTAGCAGTCGTAGGCCGGCTCGATGACGATCACTTCGTCGCCCGGATGCACGCTGCACAGGATGGCCGACTGGATCGCCTGCGAGGCGCCGTTGGTGACCGTGATTTCGCCGGCCTCGTCATAGCGGCGGCCGTACAGGCGCTCGAGCTTGGCGGCGATCGCCGTGCGCAAGTCGGGAATGCCGGTCATCGGCGCGTACTGGTTGTGGCCCGCGCGCATGGCCTCGTTCACGAGGTCGAGGAGCTTCGGGTCGCAGCCGAAGTCGGGGAAGCCCTGGCCGAGGTTGACGGCGCCGTGTTCCAGGGCGAGCTGCGACATCTGGGTGAAGACGGTGGTGCCCACGGCGGGCAGGCGGGTCGGCAATGCGGGAGTGCTCATGATGGCGTAGAAGATGGCGATGCCGTCATTCTAGCGTGCTTGCCTGCCGGGCCTTGAGCCAGGCTTCGGGCTGCATGATCTTGAACAGGCCTTCGCGCGCGGTGCGGCGGCCCAGCTTGAGCAGGGCCTTGTCCTTGGTGACCAGCACCTCGGCGTCGGCGTCGCGTGCGATCTCCAGGAATTTCTGGTCGTCGCGGTCGGTGCAGACCGGCAGGCGCACGTGCCTGGCATCGGGCGCCACCACCCGCAGCAGGGCGTCGAAGCGCTCTGCCGCCCGGGCACGGCTGCTGTCGTCGAGCGGCAGGTGCGGGTAGTTCAGCACGGCGCGATATTCGTCGCGGCAATCCGCGCGCGTCACGGCGACCAGTTCCCCCGACTCCAGCGCTGCCAGCAAGGGCAAGAAGCGCGGGTCGTGGAAGACGAACAGGTCGAGGCAGACGTTGGTGTCGATGACGATGGGTTTCACTGAGGTCGGAGTCAAAGCAGGTATCATGTAGGAAATTTTTCTAGTAAAGCAGTTTGAAACGATGCTGATTGTCCTGTCGCCCGCCAAATCCCTCGACCTCGAATCCCCAAGCACCACCAAGGAAGCCACCACCCCGGATTTCATCGCGCACGCCGCAGAACTGATCGCCGTGCTGCGCGGCTATTCGCCCGGCCAAGTCGCCGAGCTGATGGACCTGTCCGACAGCCTGGCCATGCTCAACGTGTCGCGCTACGCGCACTGGAGCGAAGACCATCTGGATGCGCGCCAGGCCATCATGTCCTTCAATGGCGACGTCTATGCGGGGCTGGACGCGCGCACGCTTGCACCTGCGGCGATCGCCTACGCCCAGCGCCACCTGCGCATCCTGTCGGGCCTGTATGGCCTGCTGCGTCCGCTGGACCGCATGCATCCGTATCGCCTGGAAATGGGTACGCGCCTGAAGAATCCGCGCGGCGGCAATCTCTATGCCTTCTGGGGCGAGCGCGTGACGCAGGCGCTCAATGCCCAGCTGGCGGAAATCGAGGCGGGAGCCCTGGTCAACCTGGCGTCGGAAGAGTACTTCAAGTCGGTGAAGCCCAAGCTCTTGAGGGCACCGGTGATCACGCCGGTGTTCGAGGACTGGAAGAACGGCAAGTACAAGATCATCTCGTTCTTCGCCAAGCGCGCCCGCGGCCTGATGGCGCGCTATGCGGCCGAGCACGGCATTCTCGACCCGCAGCAGCTCAAGGACTTCGACGTCGACGGCTATGCCTTCGACGCGGCGGCGTCGAGCGAGACCACCTGGGTGTTCCGCCGCCAACAGGCGGCATGAGCGGGCAGGGCGCGGCAGGATCGAGCAGCCGCGCCCAAGCTGCTTACTGTACCGCGTCCTTCGGCGACGCCTTCGGGCCCGACTTCGACCAGAAGCGCCACCACGGCGCATCGCCTGCGGCGTTCGGGTTCAGGAAGCGGCTGTTCGGGTAGTTCAGCACCAGCACGCGCTGGGTGTCGTCGCGCAGCACCGGCATGCCGAGCTTGTCGTAGGAGCGCATCATGAGGAACAGGGCTTCCTCGCGCGCCGGCGCGTCGCTGTATTCCTGCACGGCCAGCTGGGCGCGGTTGAGCGCGGCCAGGAAGGCGCCGCGGCGGTAGTAGTAGTTCGCCACGTGCACTTCGTACTGGGCCATGGCGTTGACCAGGTAGTTCATGCGCGCGATCGAATCTTCGCGGTATTTACTGTTCGGGAACTTGTCGACCAGGGCCTTGAAGGCGGCGAAGGCTTCGCGGGTGGCCTTCGGGTCGCGCTCGGTCGGGTCCTGCTCGTAGATGAAGCTCAGGAAGCCGATCTGGTCGTTGAAGTTGATCAGGCCGCGCAGGTAATACATATAGTCGACCTGGGCGTGGTTCGGGTGCAGCTTGATGAAGCGCTCGACCGCCGCCAGCGCCTCGGCCTGGTCACCCGCCTTGTAATGGGCGTACGCAATTTCCATCTGCGCTTGCGCAGCATAGGTGCCGAAGGGGTAGTTCGATTCGAGCTGCTGGAACAGCTTGATTGCCGCTTCGTAGTGGCCGCCGTTCATCTCATCGCGTGCCTCAGCGTATAATTTCTCCGCTGTCCAATTTTTACTGGCGTCATCCGCCTTCGGCAAGATGTTGCAAGCGGACAGACTGAGGGCGAAAGCGACGACCAGCACAGACAATTTTTTTTGCATAGCTCTTTGCAAGAAAGTTTTACCTAGATTCAACGAACGGCTGATTATAGCCGATGGGACTCACGTGATATTAACTCCTGCGCCGAATTCGGCGGAAATGCCTGTAGACTCTGACCTCGACGATGAGATCGGGTTCGAACTCCCCGCCGGTCCGGACCTCTCTCCGATCACCCTGCAGCTCACGCCCGAGGTCTGCGGCCAACGCCTCGACAAGGTCATCGCCGGCCTGGTGCCCCAGTTCTCGCGCAGCCGCCTGCAGCTCTGGTTCGAAGGCGGCTTCGTCAAGGTCGACGGCAAGCCGGCGCGCGGCAAGGACACCGCCTACGGCGACGAAACCGTGCTCATCGAACCGCAGGCGGCGCCCGAAGACACGGCCTTCGCGCCCGAGCCCATGGAACTTTCCATCGTCCACGAGGACGAGGACATCATCGTCATCAACAAGCCGGCCGGACTCGTGGTCCACCCGGGCGCCGGCAACTGGTCGGGCACGCTGCTCAACGGTTTGCTGCACCATTGCCCGCAACTGGTGGGCGTGCCGCGCGCCGGCATCGTGCACCGCCTCGACAAGGACACCAGCGGCCTGATGGTGGTCGGCAAGACCCTGGCGGCCCAGACCGACCTGGTGCGCCAGCTGCAGGCGCGCACCGTCAAGCGCGAGTACTTCGCGCTGGTCTGGGGCACGCCGCAGCTGTCCGGCACGATCAACGCCTCGATGGGCCGCCACCCGCGCGACCGCGTCAAGATGGCGGTGTCGACGGGCATGTTCGGCAAGCCCGCCATCACCCATTTCAAGCGCGTCGCCGAAGGCAGTCTCGACCGTCGTCCGGTGAGCCTGGTGCGCTGCAGCCTGGAGACCGGCCGTACCCACCAGATCCGCGTCCACATGCAGCACCTGGGCTTCGCGCTGGTGGGCGATGCCGTCTACGGCAAGCAGCACCTGGTGCCGGTGTTCCACCGCCAGGCCCTGCAGGCACGCCGCCTCGGCCTGGTGCATCCGGGCACGGGCGAGCCCTGCGAATGGACGGTGCCGCTGGCCGCCGACTTTGCCGAGCTGATCGCCAAGGCCGGGATCGCCGAGCCGCTCATGGAGAACGACAGCGAGGACAGCGAGGCGTGATGGACCGCAGCACTCTGGTATGGCCGGACTGGCCCGATCTGCCCGGGAACGTCGGCGCACTGGCCACCAGCCGTGACGGCGGCGTGAGCCAGGGCCCGTACGACGACGGCAAAGGTGGCGGCGGCTTGAATCTCGGCATGCACTGCGGCGACGATCCCGAGGCCGTGCGCAGCAACCGTGAGCGCCTGGAGGCCTGGCTGCCGGGCCGTCCGGCCTGGATCGCGCAGGTGCACGGCGCCGCCGTGGTCGATGCCTGCACGGTGGGACCAGGCCAGCCGGTGCGTACCGGCGACGCCAGCGTCACGACCCAGCCGGGCGTGGTGTGCGCGATCCTCACCGCCGACTGCCTGCCGGTGCTGTTCGCGGACCTCGAGGGCAAGGTGGTGGGCGCCGCCCACGCGGGCTGGCGCGGCCTGGCCGGCGGCGTGCTGGGCGAGACGCTGCGCGCGATGCGCGCTTCTGGAGCAGGCGAGATCACCGCCTGGATGGGACCGGCGATCGGCCCGCAGGCGTTCGAAGTGGGCGAGGATGTGCGCGACGCCTTCCTGGCCGCCATGCCCGGCGAGGCCACCCTGGCCGCGTTCAAGCCGAAATTTGACCAACCGGTAAAATTCTTGGCCGACATGTTCACGCTGGCGCGCCTGATGCTGGCGGTCGAGGGCGTGAGCCGTGTCCATGGTGGGGGCATGTGCACCTTCAGTGCGCCGCAGCGTTTTTATTCCTACCGCCGTGATCACGTCACGGGCCGCCAAGCCAGCTTGATCTGGCTCAAGTAAGCGGCGCCGTGCGGGCCCACAATGTTCAGTCGCCCCCGCCGCCCGACGCGTCGTTTGAAGCCGCTGCCGCGTTGCTCCGGGCCAGCGCTTCGCGCCGCGCACGCCGTCGTTTTGACCCTGTGAGATAAAAAAGAATGGATAATGGCAGGGCGCAATAGAACAGGAACGTCATCACCCCGTGCACCACGGTCGGTTCGGTCGCCGCCATCAGGGCAACGACATAAATCCAGGCAACGGCGACGATCCACATGAGCTTTCCCCAAGGTTTTTATTCTGTACCCCGATTCTAAACAACGGACGCTGACATGAACATGCCTGACCCCCAAGCTTTTGCCGCCTCCTGGATGAGCCAGTTCACCGACCCGAGCGTCTGGCAAGGCTGGATGACGATGCCGGCCATGACCCCGCCCGCGATCGGCGCCAGTGCCTTCGGCGCCAACCCGCTGGCCGGCGTGCTGAAGGACTTCGGCGCCGGCATCGCCCCGGCGAAGCTGGAAAGCATCCGCGACGACTACCTGAAAAAGGCCGGCCAGCTGTGGCAGGATTTTGTCAGCGGCAAGACGCCCGAGATCCACGACCGGCGCTTCTCCAGCTCCGAATGGCGGGAACATCCGCTCTCAAGCTTCTCGGCCGCGTCCTACTTGCTGAACTCGGAATTCATGCTGGCCCTGGCCGACGCCGTCGAGGCCGGCCCGCGCGAGCGCCAGAAGATCCGCTTCGCGGTGCAGCAGATGGTCGACGCCATGTCGCCGGCCAACTTCTTTGCTACCAATCCGGAAGCGCAGAAAAAGCTGATCGAGACCAAGGGCGAGAGCCTGACCAAGGGCTTGAGCAACCTGCTGGCCGACCTGCAGAAGGGCCGCATCTCGCAGACCGACGAATCGGCCTTCGAGGTCGGCCGCAACGTCGGCACCACGCCGGGCCAGGTGGTGTTCGAGAACGAGCTGTTCCAGCTGATCCAGTACACGCCGAGCACGCCGAGCGTGAAGGCGGTCCCGCTCCTGATGATCCCGCCGTGCATCAACAAGTTCTACATCCTCGACCTGCAGCCGGAAAACTCGCTGGTGCGCTACGTGGTGGAGCAGGGCAACACGGTGTTCATGGTGTCGTGGCGCAACCCGGACCGCAGTCTGGCCAGCGTACGCTGGGATGACTACGTCGAGACGGGCGCGATCAAGGCGATCGAGGTGGTGCGCGAGATCAGCGGCCAGGACAAGACCCATGTGTTCGGCTTCTGCGTCGGCGGCACCATCGCCGCCACCGCGCTGAGCGTACTGGCCGCGCGCGGCCAGCAGCCGGCCGCCAGCCTGTCGCTGCTTACCACGCTGCTCGACTTCCAGGACACCGGCGTGCTGGAAGTCTTCGTGGACGAGGCCCAGGTGGCGCTGCGCGAGCAGACCCTGGGCGGCGGCGGCCTGATGCCGGGCCGCGACCTGGCCACCACCTTCTCGGCCCTGCGGCCGAACGACCTGGTGTGGAACTATGTCCAGCAGAATTACCTCAAGGGCAAGGAGCCGCCGGCCTTCGATCTGCTGTACTGGAACGCCGACAGCACCAACCTGCCGGGCCCGATGTTCTGCTGGTACCTGCGCAATACCTACCTCGAGAACAAGCTGAAAGTGCCGGGCGCCCTGAGCGTGTGCGGCGTGCCTGTAGACTTGGGCAGGATCGACTGTCCGGTGTTCCTGTATGGCTCGAAAGAGGACCACATCGTGCCCTGGGAAGCGGCCTTCGCCTCGATGAATCTCCTCAACCCGAAGAACCCGAAGGCGAACCGCTACGTGCTGGGCGCCTCGGGCCACATCGCGGGCGTGATCAATCCGGCTTCCAAGAACAAGCGCAGCTACTGGATCAACGACAAGTCGGGCAAGGCGCGTCCGAAGACGGCCGAGGCCTGGTTCGCGGGTGCTAGCGAGCAGAAGGGCAGCTGGTGGCCGGAGTGGGCCAAGTTCCTGGCGCAACACGGCGGCGCGGAGGTGCCGGCCCCGAGCACGTTCGGGAGCGGGCGCTACCAGCCGCTCGAGGCGGCGCCGGGACGCTACGTCAAGGCGCGCGCGGACTGAACGCAGCCTGTACGGCGGATGGCCTTTTGTGATCTGGTCCACCGGACCAGATCACTCCGCTGTACATATCAAAATCATCACGTTAGTTTGTAGTCTAATAATTGCTGCACCTGCGCGCGGGTCGTGGTATGGTGTGGGCTTGTCCGTCCGTAAGGCAATAAAATTGCTGCGCGGCACGGCCCACGGGCCGGGTTTTCTGGTAACCAATCAAGAAAAAATAGCGTGCGGTCCACGCTACCGCAACGCACAACGATGAGACATGAGAGAGATGAGCAGTGTGAAAAAGAGTGCTGAACGCCTGATCAAGAAATACCCGAACCGCCGTCTGTACGATACCCAGACCAGTTCCTACATCACCCTGACCGACGTGAAGCAACTGGTGCTCGACGCCGACGAATTCACCGTCGTCGATGCCAAGACCAACGAAGACCTGACCCGCAGCATCCTGCTCCAGATCATCCTGGAAGAGGAGGCCAACGGCGTCCCGATGTTCTCCAGTTCGGTGCTGGCCCAGATCATCCGCTACTACGGCCACGCCATGCAGGGCATGATGGGTTCCTACCTGGAAAAGAACGTGCAGGCCTTCACCGACATCCAGAACAAGTTCACCAGCAACGCCGCCGGCGCCCTCGAAGGCAAGCCCTTCAGCCCGGAAATGTGGACCCAGTTCATGAATGTCCAGGGTCCGATGATGCAGGGCATGATGAACAACTACATCGACCAGTCGAAGAACCTGTTCCTGCAGATGCAGGAGCAGATGCAGAACCAGAGCAAGGCGATGTTCGGCGCCTTCCCCTTCCCGGGCATGACGCCGCCGACCGACAAGAAGTAATCACCCAGGCAAGATTCGTCTTTTTGAGACATCCGCCGGCCCAGTCCCGGGCCGGCAAACACCCCCCTGGGTCCCACCGGCACACCCGCTTCGGGTACAATCGCGGATTGCCCAGATTCTTTGTCGTCCGCCCATGACCGAACTTCGTCGTATTCCCGTTTCCGCCAACACCGCTGCCGCTCCGGCCGCCGCCGCGCCTGCGCTCGTCATCCCGAGCCCGGCCGCCGGCACGGTCGCGCCCAAGGTCGGCTTCGTGTCGCTCGGCTGCCCGAAGGCGCTGGTCGATTCCGAGCAGATCCTGACTCAGCTGCGCGCCGAAGGCTATGAAACCGCCAAGTCCTACGACGGCGCCGACCTCGTGATCGTCAACACCTGCGGCTTCATCGACGCCGCGGTGCAGGAATCGCTCGATGCGATCGGCGAGGCCCTGGCCGAGAACGGCAAGGTCATCGTCACCGGCTGCCTCGGCGCCAAGAAGGACGCGGACGGAGCGGACCTCATCACCAAGGTGCACCCGAAGGTGCTGGCCGTGACCGGCCCGCATGCCGTCGCCGAGGTGATGGAATCGGTCCACCTGCACCTGCCCAAGCCGCACGACCCCTTCGTCGACCTGGTGCCGGACCACGGCGTGAAGCTGACTCCGAAGCACTACGCCTACCTGAAGATCTCGGAAGGCTGCAACCACCGCTGCAGCTTCTGCATCATCCCGTCGATGCGCGGCGACCTGGTCTCGCGCCCGATCCACGAGGTGCTGCAGGAAGCCGAGAACCTGTTCAAGGCCGGCGTGAAGGAACTCCTGGTCATTTCGCAGGACACCAGCGCCTATGGCGTCGACGTGAAGTTCCGCCTCGGGTTCTGGAACGGCCGCCCGGTCAGGACCCACATGACCCAGCTCACCGAGGAACTGGGCAAGATGGCGCGCCAGTACGACGCCTGGGTGCGCATGCACTACGTCTATCCTTATCCGCACGTCGACCAGGTCATTCCCCTGATGGGTGACGGCCACGTGCTGCCTTACCTCGATATCCCGATGCAGCACGCCCACCCGGACGTCCTGAAACGCATGAAGCGCCCGGCCAGCGGCGAGAAGAACCTCGACCGCATCCTGGCATGGCGCAAGATGAATCCGGACCTGACCATCCGCTCGACCTTCATTGCCGGCTTCCCGGGCGAGACCGAAGAAGAGTTCGAATACCTGCTGGCTTTTCTCCGCGAAGCGCAGATCGACCGCCTCGGTTGCTTCGCCTACTCGCCGGTGGAGGGTGCGACCGCCAACGAGCTGGCCAACCCGGTGCCGGAGGCGGTGCGCGAAGAGCGCCGCGCCCGCGTCATGCTGCTGCAGGAAGAGATTTCTCTGAAGCGCATGCAGGCCAAGGTCGGCAAGACCATGCGCGTGCTGGTCGACGAGGTCGGCGCCCGTGAAGCCATCGGCCGCACCGCCGCCGACGCGCCGGAGATCGACGGCGTGGTCCACATCAAGCGCGCCCTCCAGCCGGGCAAGCCGAAGCCGCAAGTGGGCCAGTTCATCGACGTGGTGATCACCAAGGCCGACGCCCACGACCTGTGGGCCACCGTGGCATGAGCAAGAAGAGCGTCCAGACTTCCCTGATCCACAGCGACTACCAGGCGCCCGGCGGTTTCGACGCCTTCCCACCGGGCGTGCACCGCGCCTCGACGGTCCTGTTCGAGAATGTCGCCGCGATGCGCTCCGGGCAGTGGAAGGACAAGAGCGCCTACACCTACGGCCTGCACGGCACGCCGACCACCTTCACGCTGGAAGCGCGCCTGGCGCAGGTCGAGGGCGGCGAGCACTGCCTGCTGGCGCCTTCCGGCCTGTCGGCGATCGCGATGATCAACTTCGCACTGCTCAGAAGCGGCGACGACGTGCTGCTGCCCGAGAACGTCTACAACCCGAACCGCGAACTCGGACGCTGGCTGTCCCAGGATTTCGGCGTCAGCGCCCGTTTCTATGACCCGATGGTGGGCAGCGGCATCGCCGGGCTGATCCAGCCGAACACCAGGCTGATCTGGACCGAGGCCCCGGGCTCGGTCTCGATGGAAGTGCCGGACTTGCCGGCCATCTGCAGGGCCGCGAAGGAGAAGGGCGTGCCGGTCGCGCTCGACAACACCTGGTCGGCCGGCCTGGCCCTGCGCGGCTTCGGCGCCGGCGCCGACATCGTGATGCACGCGCTGACCAAGTACCAGTCGGGCGGCGCCGACCTCCTGATGGGCGCCGTGATCACCCGGGACGGTGCGCTGAACGAACGCTTGGCGCAGGCCCACATGCGCCTCGGCCTCGGCGTCGGCGCCGACGATGCCTACCTGGTGATGCGCGGCCTGCCGACCATGAAGCTGCGCTTCGAGGCGCACGACCGGGCTGCGCGCCAGGTGGCGGCCTGGCTCAAGGCGCGCCCCGAGATTGCCAAGGTGCTGCACCCGGCCTTCGAGGATTGCCCCGGCCACGAAAACTGGAAGCGCGACTTTCAGGGCGCAGGCGGCCTGTTCTCGGTGCTGTTCGACCCGCGCTATACCGAGGAACAGACCGACCGCTTCGTCGACTCCCTCCAGCTGTTCGGCCTCGGCTACAGCTGGGGCGGCCCGAACAGCCTGGTGATGCCTTACCGGATCCGGGCGATCCGCAGCCAATGGCGGGAAGAGGGCGTGCTGGTGCGTTTCAATATCGGCCTGGAAGAGACGGGCGACCTGATCGCGGATATCGAGCAGGCGCTGGCCAAGTTATAAACGCGTGTTTCTCGTGCTGCTGGGCGGCTCTCTGCCGTCCAGCCTTGCGAGACTGCAGGCTCGGCGCCGCTCCCCGCGGCGCTGTTGCAGATTTTGTGCATCATCATTTCCACACGGCAACTTGCGTGGTAAACTTGCTTTATAGTGAGTTTTGTTGCGCCTCGGAAAATTTTCCGGCCTCCATACAAGGATAAATGATGACCACGACCACTGCGTCGGTTAGCACCACGCTGAATTCCACCACCGACGACCTCGTCCTGACCGGCAGCGCCGACATCGACGGCACCGGCAATTCCCGCAACAACGTTATTACCGGCAACGCAGGGGCGAACGTGCTGAACGGCATGGCGGGGGCGGACCGGCTGATCGGCGGTGCGGGCAACGACACCTATGTGGTGGACAATGCCGGCGACGTGGTGGTCGAACAGGCCGACGAGGGCATCGACACCGTGCTGGCCAGCACCAGCTACACCCTGTCCGACAACGTCGAGCACCTGACCCTGACCGGGAACGGCAGCATCGCCGGCAGCGGCAACGCGCTCGACAATACCATCACCGACAACGGCGGCAGCAATTCGCTCAGCGGCGGCGCCGGCAACGATCTGCTAATGTGGTCGACGACGCGGGCGACCTGGTCATCGAGGCCCTTGGCGCGGGCACGGACACGGTGCGTTCCAGCATCGACTATGCATTGACCGACAACGTCGAACACCTCGAGCTGACCGGCGAGCAGGACCTGAAGGGCACCGGCAACGCGCTGAACAACACGATCACCGGCAACGCCGGCAACAACGTGCTGGATGCGCGCGCCGGCAACGACACCGTGAAGGCGGGCGGCGGCGACGATGTGCTCAATGGCGGCGACGGCGACGACCTGCTGATGGGCGAGGCGGGGCAGGACACCCTGTACGGCGACGCCGGCAACGACCGTCTCGACGGCGGCATCGATGCGGACCGCATGGCCGGCAGCGCCGGCAACGACGTCTACGTGGTCGACAACGACGGCGACCTGGTGGTCGAGGAAGCGGGCGCCGGCACCGACCTGGTGGAAGCCAGCATCACCTACACGCTCACCGCCCAGGTCGAGAACCTGACCCAGACCGGGACCGCCGCCATCGATGGCGCCGGCAACGAACTCGACAACATCATCACCGGCAACAGCGGCGCCAATACCCTGCACGGCCTGGCCGGCAACGACACCCTGTACGGCAATGCCGGCAAGGACCTGCTCGTCGGCGGCGAAGGCAATGACCTGCTCGACGGCGGCGTCGATGCCGACACCATGCAGGGCGGGACCGGCGACGACGTCTACATCGTCGACAATGCTGGCGACCTGGTCGTCGAGAACGCCGGCGAGGGCCTGGACCACGTGCGCGCGAGCGTCGACTACAGCCTGACGGCCGAGGTCGAGAACCTGACCCTGACCGGCGCGGCCGCGATCAGCGGCACCGGCAACGAGCTCGACAACAAGATCGTCGGCAACATCGCCGCCAACGCCCTGTACGGCGGCGCCGGTAACGATATCCTGGAAGACAACGGCGGCAACGACAGGCTGGACGGCGGCCTGGGCGCCGATACCATGTCCGGCGGCACCGGCAACGACGTCTACGTGGTCGACAACGCCGGCGACCTCGTGATCGAAGCCGCGGGCGCCGGGACCGACACGGTCGAATCGAGCATCGACTACACCCTGGTGGCGAACGTGGAAAACCTGGTGCTGACCGGTTCGGACAACCTGGTCGGCAATGGCAATGCACTGAATAACAAGATCACCGGCAACTCCGGCAACAATACAACCGATGCCGGCGCCGGCAACGACACCGTCAACGCCGGTGACGGCGACGACCTGGTGCGCGGCGGCGACGGCAACGATTCGCTGTTCGGCGAGGGCGGCGACGACCAGCTGTATGGCGACGCGGGCAACGACCTGATCGACGGCGGCCTGGGCGCCGACCGCATGGCCGGCGGCCTCGGCGACGATACCTTCGTGGTCGACGATGCCGGTGACCTGGTGGTCGAGGATGCCGCGGCGGGCACCGACATCGTGCAGTCCAGCATTACCTACACCCTGACCGCGAACGTCGAGAACCTGACGCTCACCGGCACCGCCGACATCGAGGGCACCGGTAACGAGCTGAACAACATCATCACCGGCAACAGCGGCAACAACGCGCTCGACGGCCTGGCCGGCAACGACACCATCCACGCCGGCGCCGGCAACGACACCGTGGTCGGCGGCGAGGGCGACGACGTCCTGAACGGCGAGGCGGGCGACGACCAGCTGCGCGGCGACGCCGGCAACGACACCCTGAACGGCGGCCTGGGCAACGACAGCATGCGCGGCGGCAGCGGCGACGACATCTATATCGTCGACAGCGCCGGCGACCTCACGCTCGAAGAGGCAGGCGAAGGCACGGACCTGGTGCAGGCCAGCGTCAGCTACACGCTGGCGGCCAACGTGGAAAACCTGACCCTGACCGGCTCGGCCAGCATCAACGGCACCGGCAACGAGCTGGACAACGTCATCACCGGCAACAACGGCGCCAACATCCTGAGCGGCGGCGCCGGCAACGACACCCTGGTCGCCAACAGCGGCAACGACGTCCTCGACGGCGGCCTCGGAGCCGACACCATGCAGGGCGGGGCCGGCAACGACAGCTACGTGGTCGACGACATCGGCGACGTGGTGGTCGAAGCGCCCGGCGGCGGCACCGACACGGTCACGTCCAGCATCGACTACGTGCTGGGCGCCAACCTCGAGAACCTGGTGCTGACGGGTAGCGCCCTGAACGGCACCGGCAATGCGCTGGCCAATGCGATCACCGGCAACGACGGCGACAACCTGATCGACGGCGGCGCGGGCCTGGACACGATGAGCGGCGGGGCCGGCGACGACACCTATATCGTCGACCAGAGCGGCGACCTCGTGGTCGAGGCGGCGGGCGGCGGCGTCGATACCGTCCGCGCCAGCGCCAGCTACACCCTGGCCGCCAACGTCGAGCACCTGGTGCTGACGGGCAGCGCAGCGATCAACGGCACCGGCAACGCCCTGGACAACGAGATCACCGGCAACGAGGCCGCCAACGTCCTGTCGGGCGGGGCCGGCAACGATACGATCGTGGCAGGCGGCGGCAACGACACCCTCGACGGCGGCGCGGGCGCCGATGCCATGACCGGCGGCACCGGCAACGACAGCTATGTGGTGGACGACGCCGGCGACCAGGTCCTGGAAAATGCCGACGAGGGCGTGGACACGGTCCAGGCCAGCATCAGCCACCGCCTGGCCGCCAACGTCGAGAACCTTATCCTGACCGGCAGCGGCGCCATTTCCGGCAGCGGTAACGAACTGGACAACGTCATCACCGGCAACGCCGGCAACAACCAGCTCGAGGGCGGGGCCGGCAACGATACCCTGGCGGGTGGCGCCGGCACGGACCTGCTGCTTGGGGGCGCGGGCGACGATACCTATCGCTTCCGCCGCGGCGACGGCGCCGACCGCATCGAGGACGCGCAGGGCAGCAATACCCTGCACATGGCCGGCGGCCTGACCCAGGCGGACCTGACGGCGAGCATCTCGGGCAGCGACCTGCTCATCGCCATCAAGGGCAGCGCCGACAGCGTGCTGCTGGCCGGCTGGCTGGACGGCGCTTCCGAAGGCGTGAACCGCATGGTCTTCGACAATGGCAGCACGCTCGATCGTGCCGGCATGATCGCCCTGCTGGGCAATGTGCCGGTCGCGAACGCCGACAAGCTGGCGGTGCGCGAGGACGGTGGCCCCGTGGAGGTCGCGACCGGCACGCTGCTGGCCAACGACCTGAACGGCGCCGCGAGCGTGGTAGCGGTCGGCGCCTCCAGCCTGGGCGTGCTGGTCGACCTGGCCGGCGAGACGGTCCGCTACGACATCGGCAGCCGCTTCCAGGAGCTGGCCCAGGGCGAGGTGCTCAAGGACAGCTTCAGCTACACCGTCCAGGATGCTCTTGGCCGCAGCGCCACCGGCATCGTCAACGTCGAGATCACGGGCGTGAACGACGGCCCGGTCGCGGTGGCGGACAGCGCCGCCTTCAAGGAGGGCGAGGTGGCCGCCATGAACGGCAACGTGCTCGCCAACGACAGCGACGTCGACCGCGGCACCGTGCTGCAGGTGGCCGCACCCGGCACCATTGCCGGCGCCTTCGGCACCCTGGTCCTCGACAAGGACGGCAACTACAGCTACACCCTGAACCCGGCCGGCGCCTACGATGCATCGAAGGCGGTGGACGGCGTGCTGACCGAGCGCTTCGACTATGCCGTCACCGACGGCATCGCCAGCGCCGGCGCCAGCCTCGAGATCCGCGTGACCCTGTCGAATCAGGCGCCGGTCGCCGCCGAGGATGTGGCGCAGATGCGCGAGGACGACGCGGCCGTGAGCGGCAACGTGCTTGCCAACGACCGCGACCCGAACGCCGGCACGCTTCTCAAGGTCGCCGCGCCGGGCAGCTACGCCGGCAGCTACGGCAGCCTGGTGCTGGCGCCGGACGGCAGCTACACCTACACCCTGAACGGGGGCGACGCCCGCGTGCAGGCGCTGGCCGAGGGCCAGAGCGTGCTGGAACACTTTGCCTATGTCGTCACCGACGGCATTGCAACGGATGCATCGACGCTGGCGATCACCATCGCCGGCAGCAACGACGCCCCGGTGGTCGCCGCGGACACCGCCTCGGTGGCCGAGGACGGTGTGATCAGCGCGAGCGGCAACGTGCTGGCCAACGACAGCGACGTCGACGCCGGCGCGCAGCTGGCGGTGGCCGCTCCCGGCACCTACGCCGGCGCCTACGGCACCCTGGTGCTGGCGGCGGACGGCAGCTATACCTACCGCCTGGACAACGATGCCAAGGCCGTGCAGTCGCTGGCGCAGGGCGCCACCGTGGTCGACAGCTTCAGCTACGGTGCCACCGACGGCATGGCGATCGTGAGCGGCAGCCTGGCCATCACCGTCACCGGCAGCAACGACAAGCCGGTCCTGCGCGCCGACACCGCGTCGATGCTGGCCAGCCAGGCCACGGTCTCCGGCAACCTGCTGGCCAACGACAGCGACATCGACGCCGGCACGCAGCTGACGGTGACGGCGGGCAGCTTTGCCGGCAAGTACGGCACCCTGGTCGTGCAGGGCGACGGCAGCTACGTGTACCAGCTCGACGCTTCGGCGGGCATGGAGTCGCTGGGCCGCGGCGCCAGCGTGGCCGAGCATTTCGACTACACCGGCAGCGACGGCTTCGCCTCGCTCCTGTCCTCGCTCGACATCACGATCGCCGGCGCCAACGACGCGCCGATCGTGGCGAAGGCGCTGGCCGACATGCACGTCAACTTCAACAAGGCCTTCTGGTTCCAGCTCCCGGCCGGCAGCTTCGTCGACGTGGACAAGGGCGACACCCTGGTCTATTCGGCGACCCTGGCCGACGGTTCGGCGCTGCCGTCCTGGCTGAAGTTCGACGGCGCCACCGGCACCTTCTCCGGCACCGCGCCGAAGCAGGTCACGTCCTTCGATGTGCGCCTGACGGCCACCGACAAGGCGACCGGCGCCGGCGGCAACCTGTCGGCGTCCGATGTGTTCAAGCTGCACGTCAACCACGGCAACAATGGCGGCGGCAACGGCGTCGACGCGGCGCCGAACGGCCAGCAGACCGACAAGGACAGCCCGCCGGTGGACAACCCGTGGGTCCTGCAGGCCAGCCAGAAGGGCAACGGCAAGATGCTGATGCCGCAGGCGGCCGACAGCGGCTACCAGTACGGCAGCGACGATGGCGGCCATGCGCAGCTGGTCGGCGTGCACGGCGGCCACGGCGCGGACCTGTTCATCGCCTGATCGACAGCGCGCGCAAGCGTGTAAAAAAGGGACGTTCGCGGTGCTGCGAACGTCCCTTTTTGTATTCCGGCTGCGGGGCGGGCACGCGCCCCGCGCATCAGACCGGCATCGGCCGGTTGCTGTTCAGGTCGAGGAAGCCGCGGATGATCCGGTAGGCGGCCCACAGCCAGGCGGCGCCCCACACCAGCAGGGCGATCGGGATGGCGATGATGGTGATCGCCAGCACCCAGGCGACGACCGACCAGACCAGGTACCACCAGAAGGCCCGGATCATCCAGGTGTGGTGCGAATACACGATGGTGCCCTGGGTCTCGGGACGCTTGACGTAGTTGACGATCAGCACCAGGAGCGACAGCATCCCGGCCGAGAACAGGAAGGTCAGGGCGTGGGCGATGTACAGGATGCGCGCGAACTGCTTGGCGTCCTCGGTTCCGCGATCCATTACCAGGTCTTGCGACATCAGTTTTCTCCTTAGAGGAACACGGGAACGCCCCGTACGCGACGATTGTAGCAGCGAGTGCTGCCGTTTTGCCAACATGAGGGCCGAAGGCAGCTTCTTCAAGACCTGCTCTGCGGTTTTACCTCAGCTGCGATTCGACCCAGGCGACCAGGCGGCCGGCATCCATGGCCCCGGACTGGCGCGCGAGCTCGCGGCCGCCGCGGAACAGCGCCAGGGTCGGGATGCTGCGGATCGCGAACTGTGCCGCCAGGTCCTGGCTGCGTTCGGTATCGACCTTCAGCAGGCGCAGCGCCGGCTCGAGCCGCTGCGCCGCCTGGGCGAAGTGTGGCGCCATCATCTTGCAGGGGCCACACCACTCGGCCCAGAAATCGACCAGCACCGGGATGTCGTTGCGCCCGACGTGTTTCATGAAGCGCGCGCTGTCGACGTCGAGCGGGCGACCGGCAAACAGGGCTTGCGCGCACTTGCCGCACACGGGCGCATCGCGCAGGCGCTCGGGCGCCAGCCGGTTCACCGCATCGCATTGCGGGCAGACGATATGGATCGGTTCGCTCATCGGATTCTCCTTCGTTGATACCCCCCGGTATTGTAAGCCGAACATCATGCGCCGCCCGCGCGGCGCGTTTCGTAGAATGGAGCCATTGCCATCTTTAACATGCTTATGACAGCTCATTCAACAGCGGATGCAAACCTGCCGGGCCGCCTGCTGGTCGGGTGTGCCGGCTGGAGCCTGCCCAAGGCCGATGCCGCTTCCTTCCCCGTCGAAGGCAGCCACCTCGAACGCTACGCCGCCGTGTTTCCCATGGTCGAAATCAACTCGTCCTTCTACCGTCCGCATCGTCCGGCGACCTATGCAAAGTGGGCCGCCTGCGTGCCCGAGGACTTCCGCTTCGCGGTCAAGGTGCCGCGGGCGATCACGCACGACGCCCGCTTGGAAAACGTCGAACAGCTGCTGGTGCAGTTCGCCGCCGAGGCAGGGGAGCTGGGCGAGAAGCTGGGCTGCCTGCTGGTGCAGCTGCCGCCCAAGTTCGGCTTCGTCGACGAGACCGCGCGCAGCTTCTTCCGCCAGCTGCACGGCATCTTCGGCACTACGGTCGCGTTCGAGGCGCGCCATCCGAGCTGGTTCTCGGACGCGGCGACCGAGCTCCTGGTGGAGAGCCGCGTCACGCGCGTGATCGCCGACCCTGCGGCCGGGCAGCCCGGCCCGCACGTGCCGACCAGCAGCGACTCGGTCTACGTGCGCCTGCACGGCACGCCGCGCATCTACTACTCCAGGTACTCCCCGGAGTATGTCGAGTCGGTGCGGCGCGAGCTCGACCGCCAGCGGGCGGCCGGGCGTACCTGCTGGTGCGTGTTCGACAACACCGCGGCCTTCGAGGCCGTGCCGAACGCGCTGCAGCTGCTGCACGGCCTCGACGGGCAGCAGCTCGACGAGTCCGCCATACCGCCGGCGCCATGGTGACCGCGAGCTTTCGCTTCTACGACGTGCTGGGCGAGTTCCTGCCGCGCGAACGGCGCGGGCGCGCGTTCAGCACGCCTTGCGCGCGCGAGGCCACGGCCAAGCACATGATCGAGGCGCTGGGCGTGCCGCATACCGAAGTCGAGCTGCTGCTGGTCAACGGCGTGTCGAGCGGCTTCGAGCACCTGCTGCGCGAGGGCGACCGGGTGGCGGTCTACCCGGCCTTCGGGATGCTCGACGTGCGCCCGCTGCAGCGCCTGCGCCCCTTGCCGGAAGGGCGCCCGCGCTTCGTGGCCGATGCCCACCTGGGCGCGCTGGCGCGGCTGCTGCGCATGGCCGGCTACGACACGCTCTACGACAACCATTACCACGACGACGAGATCGAGCGCATCGCGCGCGAGGAAGGGCGGATCCTGCTCACGCGCGACCGGGCGCTGCTCAAGCGCCGCAGCGTGGAACGCGGCTGCTACATGCATGCGCTGGCGCCGGAAGCGCAATTGCGCGAACTGTTCGCGCGCCTGCGCCTGGGCCCCGGGATGCGTCCCTTTTCGCTGTGCCTGCACTGCAACCTGCCATTGCGTCCGGTCGCCAAGGCGTCGGTAGCCAACCGCCTGCCGCCGCGGGTGGCGCAGCTGCATCAGGAATTCACTACCTGCGATGCTTGCGGCCGGGTGTACTGGAAGGGCTCGCACCATGCGCGCATGGCGGCCCTCCTGCAGGGCGTGGCGGCGGCGCCGGCTGATGTAGAATTGCCGCCGACCCCTGACTCCCATCCATGACAGCGTGAGCGAGCAACTTTCGCCGTTTCCTTTCCCCGTCCGCACCGAGTGCCCCCCCGGCGCCTGTGTGTGCGAGCGCGAGCGTGTCATGGCCGACCCGCAGGCCGACCACCGGCCCCTCGCCCTGACCCGCCAGCAGGAGCAGAAGCTGGTCGAGCGCATCGAGCGCGTGAGCAGCTACGAAGACCTCAAGCACGTGCAGGAACTGATCCGCAAGAACCTGGGCGCCGAGCTGCGCATCGCACCGGGCCCGAACGAGGTGCGCACCATGCGCGGCATCATCGTCGTGCTGGAAGAGAAGCCGGGCCTGTGCAAGAAGGCGCGGCAATCGGTGCCGGCGGCGGTGCGCCGCTGCCTGACCGAACACCCCGAGATCGCCTATGCGCTGCTGGATGCCCACGACCTGTTCGGGTCCCGCTAGCTACTTAACCCCGGCCGCACGCGTTTTGCTTGGCTCTTATACAATGTGGACGAGGCGGCAATAGCCGTGCGCATTCATCAGGAGAAAAGTCATGTCGGGCTACAGCATCAACATCGAAGAGAAAACCCTTGCCGGAAACAACTTCCGCGAGGTGCTCTACACCACCCAGCGCAGCCAGCTGGTCATCATGACCCTGCAGCCGGGCGAGGAGATCGGCCTCGAGCACCATGAAGGCCACGACCAGTTCATCCGCGTCGAAGCGGGCGAAGGCGTCGCGATCCTGGACGGCGAGGAGCACAAGCTGGAAGACGGCGTCGCGGTGGTGATCCCGGCCGGCACCGAGCACAACGTCATCAATACTTCGCAGACCGAGCCAATGCGCCTGTACACCCTGTACACCCCGCCGGAGCATCCGGACGGTATCGTCCACGCCACCAAGGCGCAAGCCGACGAGTACGAGCGCCAGCACCACGGCCACTGATCCGGGCCGCGCCCATGAAAAAGGCCGGCATCCCTGCCGGCCTTTATTACGTGCACGCCTTTAGCGGCGCCAATGGTAGGGGAAGCGCGTCCCGATGTGGCCGCCCCAGCCGCGATGGTGCCCCCAGCCGCGGCCGAAATTGAAGCCGAGACCGATCGAGACCGGCGGGTAGTAGTAACGCGGCTGGTACACCGGTTCCGGCACGTACACCGGTTGCGGCACGTACACCGGCGCCGGCTGCACATAGACCGGCGTCTGGTGCACGACCACCGGAGCAGAGCCATAGGTCGTGCTCGTCCCGGTGTCCCCGCTGGCGGCCGCGCGGGCGCCTGTGCCCAGCGGCACCGGTGTCACCGACACGACTTGCCACTGGCTCGGATCGCCCGAGCGCGGATAAGCCTGGCTGCCGTAGTAGTTCGGGCCGGGCGCGGCGCAGCCGGCCAGCACGGCCAGCGACGCGGTAACAATGATGAGTTTCTTCATGGCGGTCCTCCTGATGCCACCATGATAAAAAAATCCGTGCACTGTACCGCGTGGAATTACACCCTGTTACAACCGCCGGTTCCGGAACGTTCATACGCGCAGCGACGCCAGCTCCCCGAGCGGCACGGCGGCCGCCAGTGCCTGGTAGCCGGCATCGTTCGGGTGCAGCCCGTCGCCGCTGTTGTAGGCACTGCGCAGGTAGGCGGGCGCTTGCGGGTCGCGCAGCACGCTGTCCCAGTCGACCAGCGCGTCGAAGGCGTTCGGCGAGCGCAGCCAGCTGTTGACCTGCTGGCGCACCGTCTCGCGCGCCGCCGAGTTGCGCCCGGAGCCCTGGATCGGGGGCAGCGTCGCCCCGAGGATCGTGATGCCGCGCGCCCGCGCCTTCATGATCAGCTGGCGATAGCCGTTGACCAGGTTATCGCGCATTTGGGTCAGGGCCGTACTGGACGCCAGGATGATGTCGTTGGTGCCGATCGCCACGATCGCGGCCTGCACCCCCGGCGTGGCCAGCACGTCGCGATCGAAGCGCTCGAGCACGTCGTGGCCGGCCAGCAGCGCGTTCGGGTCGTCCACCAGCAGACGGTTGCCGGCAATCCCCCGGTTCACCACGCCGATGCGTCCCGCCGTGCCCAGTTCGGCCTGCAGCCGCCGTGCCAGGTAGTCCGGCCAGCGCCGGTTCTGGTTCACGGTGCTGCCCTGGCCGTCGGTGAGCGAGTCGCCGATCGCCACGACGCAGGGCGCTCCGACGTCGACGTCGACTTCGGTGAGGAAGGCCCAGGAAGCGAAACTGCGTGTGTACGAGAACGTGGTGTTGGCCGCGGCATTGCCCGAGGCGACATAGGTCGACGACCAGGAGTCGCGGTGCAGGGTGCTGGCCCTGGCCGGCAAGCTCGACGGGAAATACAGGCTGACGGCCAGGTCGGCGAAGGGCGCGACCTGGAAGAACAGCGGGTCGGACAGGACATGGGCGCCGGGCTGGATGGTGATGGTGCTCCTGCCGCCGAAAGTGAGCGGATGGTTCGATCCCGCGATCACGGCTTGCGCGCTGTTGCGCAGGCCGATCCAGGCGGCATCGATGGCGAGCGGCGCGCTGCCCATCTGGTTGGACAGGCGCACGCGCACGCGCTTGCCGCCGATGCTGGCGCGGATGAACATGCGAATCGTCTGCCCGCTGAAATTGTAGTCGTAGTAGCTGCCGGCAGGGGCGGGCCCGGCCGGTGCGCATCCCCAGCTCGCGCACCAGCCGGGCAACTGCTGCGCCGATACGCCGAAGGGTGCGAGGGCAAGACTGCCTGCAAGGGCCGGCACACCGAGGACGAAGCGCCGTCGGCCGCTGTCCGGGCCGCCGGCCGCGCGGGCGGCATGGTCGGATTGGGAATCGGAAAGGTGAGGAAGCGAGGTGCGGAAGGCCGGAATGGACATGGCATGCTCCTGAGGAGTGAGGCGCAGCCGCGGCGCGGCCGCACCAATACCATAGACCAGCAGCGCTGCTCATCCAATCGTGCGTGTCAGTTCTTTTGCGCTGGCTCGTGTTTGAGCACCGAACTTACGGAACAGAGGAAACTTATGCGAAACGCGACGGTTCGTCAGTGCATGAAATTTCGTGCTTCACATGCATATCGCCCGTGAATCCAGGCGCTATGCCGTGCGGCACTGTCCTCGCCGCACGGAAAAAACGCGTCACTGCAGGATCGTCAAGAGACCGTCCAGTCCCGAGAAGTTCAGCGCCACCGAGGCCTGCGCACGCACCACCGGCTTGGCGCGGAAGGCCACCGACAGGCCGGCGATGCCCATCATCTTGAGGTCGTTCGCGCCGTCGCCCATGACGATGGCCTGGCGCGGCGTGAGGCCATATTGCGCGCAGACACGCTCGACCGTGCGCATCTTTTCTTCCGCATCGACGATGCCGCCGAGCACGCGGCCGGTCAGCTTGCCGTTTGCCACTTCCAGCACGTTCGCATGCGCGACGTCGAGCGACAGGCGCTGCTGCAGGCGCTCGGTGAAGAAGGTGAAGCCACCCGACACCAGCAGGGTCTTCAGGCCGGCGGCCTGCACCGCCTGCAGCATCGCTTCGCCGCCCATCGAGATGCGCAGGCGCTCGTCGTAGACGCGCTCCAGGGCCGTGGCATCCAGCCCTTCGAGCAGGGCCACGCGGCGCGTCAGGCTGGCCGCGAAGTCGAGCTCGCCGCGCATGGCCGCTTCGGTGATCTCGGCCACCTGGGGTTTCAGGCCCTGCATGTCGGCGATCTCGTCGATGCACTCGATGGTGATCAGGGTCGAGTCCATGTCCATGGCCACCAGGCCGAAGTCAAGCAGCCGACGCCCGGCCTCGATGAAGCAGGCATCGACGCCGGCCTCAAAAGCGGCCGCGTCGATGCGCGCCTTCAGTTCGGCGGAGAAGGCCACGTCCTCGCAGCGCAGGGCATGGTCGCCGAGGCGGACCACGCGCGCGGCTTGGGCGAGCAGGGCAAGGCGGTCGAGCGTGTCGGAAGAGGCCTGCGGCCCCTGGAGCACCAGGTTCATCGTCATTGTGTTTCTCAAGCGAGCAGTTGTTTGATGGTCTGTTTTACCTGCGTCACGCGCGCCGCCAGGTCGGGCATGCTGGCGCTGATGCGCAGCTTGTCCTGGCCGGCGAGCTTGATGTGGCGGTTCTTCTGGATCAGCGTGATGATCTTGATCGGATCGATCGGCGGCTTCTCCATGAACTGCAGGTTGGCCGCTTCGCCGTGGGCGTCGATCTTGACGATGCCGACTGACTTGGCCGCGATGCGCAGGCGGTGGGTCTCGATCAGGGCCTTGACCTGGTCCGGCATCTTGCCGAAACGGTCGATCAGCTCTTCCTGCATGGCGTCGATCCGGTCCTGGCTTTCGCAGTTGGCCAGGCGCTTGTAGATCGACAGGCGCTCGTGCACGTCGCCGCAGTAGTCCGAGGGCAGCAGGGCCGGCACGTGCAGGTTGATCTCGGTGGTCGACGAGAGCGGCGCGGCCAGGTCGGGCTCCTTGCCTGCCTTCAGGGACTTCACCGCTTCGTTCAGCATGTCCGAATACAGCTGGAAGCCGACCTCCAGCATTTCGCCCGACTGGTTCTCGCCCAGCACCTCGCCGGCGCCGCGGATCTCCAGGTCGTGCATCGCCAGGTAGAAGCCGCTGCCCAGTTCTTCCATCGCCTGGATCGCGTCCAGGCGGCGCTGCGCCTGCTTGGTGAGGCCGGAAACATCGCTGACCAGCAGGTAGGCATAGGCCTGGTGGTGCGAGCGCCCGACGCGGCCGCGCAGCTGGTGCAGCTGGGCCAGGCCGAAGCGGTCGGCGCGGTGCATGATGATGGTGTTCGCGGTCGGCACGTCGATGCCGGTCTCGATGATGGTGGTGCACAGCAGGATGTTGAAGCGCTGCGCAACGAAATCGCGCATCACCTTTTCCAGGTCGCGCTCGTGCATCTGGCCGTGGGCCACGCCGATGCGCGCTTCCGGCAAGAGTTCCTGCAGCATGGCGCGGCGGTTCTCGATGGTCTCGACCTCGTTGTGCAGGAAGTAGATCTGGCCGCCGCGCTTCAGTTCGCGCAGGCAGGCCTCCCTGATCACGGAACCGTCCTCGCTGCGCACAAAGGTCTTGATCGCCAGGCGCTTTTGCGGCGCGGTGGCGATGATGGAAAAGTCGCGCAGGCCTTCCAGCGCCATGCCGAGGGTGCGCGGGATCGGGGTCGCGGTCAGGGTCAGGACGTCGACCTCGGCGCGCAGGGCCTTGAGCGCCTCTTTCTGGCGCACGCCGAAGCGGTGTTCCTCGTCGATGATCACCAGCCCCAGGCGGGTGAACTTCACGTCCGGCGACAGCAGTTTATGCGTGCCGATCACGATGTCGAGCGTGCCGTCGGCCATGCCCTTGATCGCGTTGTTGATCTCCTTGCCGGTGCGGAAGCGCGACAGCTCGGCGATTTTCACCGGCCAGTCGGCGAAGCGGTCGGCGAAGGTCTGGGCGTGCTGCTCGGCCAGCAGGGTGGTCGGGGCCAGGATCGCGACCTGCTTGCCGCCCATGACGGCGATGAACGCGGCCCGCAAGGCCACCTCGGTCTTGCCGAAGCCGACGTCGCCGCACACCAGGCGGTCCATCGGACGGCCCGAGGTCATGTCCTTGATGACGTTGTGGATGGCCTCAAGCTGGTCCGGGGTCTCGTCGAAGCCGAAGCTGCCGGCGAAGTTCTCGTAGTCGGTGCTCGAATACTCGAAGGCGTGTCCCTGGCGCGCGGCGCGGCGCGCGTACAGGTTGAGCAGCTCGGCCGCGGTGTCGCGTACCTGCTCGGCGGCCTTGCGCTTGGCCTTTTCCCATTGGCCGGAGCCGAGGCTGTGCAGCGGCGCGTCTTCCGGCGAGGTGCCGGAGTAGCGCGAAATCACGTGCAGCTGCGAGACCGGCACGTAGAGCTTGGTCTCCTTGGCGTATTCCAGGTGCAGGAATTCCATCTCGCCTTCGCCCAGGTCCATGCTCATCAGGCCCATGTAGCGACCGATGCCGTGGTTGATGTGCACCACCGGGTCGCCGATCTTCAGCTCCGACAGGTCGCGCACCATCGATTCGACCTGGCTGGTCGCTTCCTGCTTCTTCTTGCCGGCGCGGCGGCCCGAGCCCGCGTACAGCTCGGTCTCGGTGACGAAGACCAGGCGCCCGCTTGCTTCCTCGCTCAGCTCGAAACCGGCCTGCAGCGGGGCCACGCCGAGCGCCAGTTTCGCACTGGCGGCGCGGAAGCCCTCGAAGCCTTCGACGGGCGCCAGTTCCAGCCCGTATTCGTGGAAGTACTGCTGCAGGGTCTCGCGGCGGCCGGCCGAATCGGCGACGATCATCACGCGCGCATCCTGGCGCAGGAGGTAGGCGCGCAGATTGGTCAGCGGATCGTCCAGGCGGCGGTTGACCGAGATGTCGGGAATCGGCGCGGACAGCTCGGAGCTTGGGGCGGCCGGGTCACGGCCGATGGTCCAGCGGCCATGCGGCTTGGCGCAGGTGAAAAATTGCTCTGCGCCCAGGAACAGCTCGCGCGGCTCGAGGATCGGGCGTTCGCGGTCGCTCTTGAGGAATTTATAGCGCGATTCGGTATCGAGCCAGAAGCGCTGGATGGCGGCCTCGATGTCGCCCACCAGGGCCAGGGTGGAGGCCGAGGGGAGGTAGTCGAACAGGGTCGCGGTTTCTTCGAAGAACAGCGGCAGGTAGTACTCGATGCCGGCCGAGGCGATGCCGTTGCCGATGTCGCGGTAGATCGGCGAGCGCGAGGGATCGCCCTCGAAGCGCTCGCGCCAGCGGCCGCGGAAGGCGGCGCGCGCCGCTTCGTCCATCGGGAACTCGCGGCCCGGCAGCAGGCGCACTTCCTTGACCGGGTACAGCGAGCGCTGGGTGTCGGCGTCGAAGGTGCGGATCGATTCGATCTCGTCCCCGAACAGGTCGAGGCGGTAGGGCAGGGCCGAGCCCATCGGGAACAGGTCGATCAGGCCGCCGCGCACCGAATACTCGCCCGGCGACATCACCTGCGACACGTGGGTGTAACCGGCCAGCGTCAGCTGGGCCTTCAGCCTGGCCTCGTCCAGGCGTTCGCCCTGCCGGAAGAAGAAGGTGTAGGCTGCGAGGAAGGACGGCGGGGCCAGCCGCACCAGCGCGGTGGTGGCCGGCACCACCAGCACGTCGCACTGCCCGTTGCGGATCTCGTGCAGCGTGGCCAGGCGTTCGGACACCAAATCCTGGTGCGGCGAGAAGGCGTCGTAGGGCAGGGTTTCCCAGTCGGGCAACAGGTGGCAGGACAACTTGCCGTCCGCGAACCAGGGTATCTCGTCGAGCAGGCGCTGGCCGTCGCTGGCATTGGCCACGACCACGGTCAGTATCTGATTGTTGGCCTTGAGAGCCAGCGCGGCAGTGGCGAGCGCATACGCGTCGCTCGAGCCATGCAGGGCCGGCAGGGCAAAACGGGTTCCTGGTTTGGGAAGATTTTTCTTGAGATCGAAGGGCATTGAGCGCGCAGTGACGTTCGCAACAGTGGTGGGCCATTATAGACGAATGGCCCACGCCACGCCGGGCAGGACGCCTTGGCGGATTGCGCTCCCGGCCTCGATGCCGCGAGTAGAGCGAGGTGCAGAATGAGAAGTGCAATGAAGCATTTTTCCGATCCGGCCGCGGTTGCGCATTACCACCAGGGCCCGCCGCGGCTGGTGCCGGGATTCAGCGACCTGCAGCGCATGGCGCAGGTGCTGCTGGCCGAACGGGCGCCGCTGGACGCCCGGGTGCTGGTGCTGGGCGCCGGCGGCGGGCTGGAACTGAAGGCCTTCGCCGATGCCCAGCCCGGATGGTCGTTTGACGGCGTCGATCCGTCGCACGAGATGCTGGAACTGGCCCACGACACCGTCGGCGAGCATGCCGGGCGCGTCCGGCTGCATGAAGGCTACGTGGATGCCGCGCCGGCCGGTCCTTTCGACGCCGCGGCCTGCCTGCTGACCATGCACTTCATGCCGCTGTGCGAGCGCCGCCACGCGATGCGCGCTATCCGCCAGCGCCTGCGGCGCGGCGCGCCTTTCGTGGTGGCCCACATGAGCCTTGCCGAGGACGAGGATGAGCGCGCGCTGTGGCTGGCGCGCGACGAGGCCTATGCGGTGGCCTCCGGCGCGCCGCCCGAGGAAGCGCGGCAGCGCCGCGCGCTGATCGAGCGGGTGTTGCCGGTGCTGGCGCCCGAGCAGGACGAGGCGCTGCTGCGCGAGGAGGGCTTCAAGGAGGTGAGCATGTTCTACGCGGCCGGGGTGTTCCGGGGATGGATCGGCTATGCCTAGCGGGCGGGCTGCTTCACTGCTGCTGCGGATGGAGCTTGTCGAATATTCGCAACTCGTCACCGGCTAATGCTGCCGCCATTTCACGCGCCTCTGCGTTGCCCGCATCGCACAGCACGCGCAGCTTGGCCAGCCGGTCGCCTTCATGCAGCGCCTGTGCGAGCGGCGTGGCCTCAATCTGGCCGGCCTGCAGGATCGCCTGCGCCACGCCCGGCGGAAATTCCCATCGTCCCGCGATCCCTGCCGACAGCCTGCGCGCGCTGTCCAGCAAGGCACGGGCGAAATCGTCGGACTGCGGCAGGGGCGCCGCGCCGCCCAGCCGGTCCGCCAGGCGCAGGGCGACCACCAGCCCGACGCTGCGCATCAGGCCCGCGAGCGTGGCCTCGAAGGGATCGGCGCCGCAGGCGGGGGCCGCCATGCTGGCCGCCATCGCGCACTTCTCGGACTGGCTCCAGACCAGCGGCGCCGCCTGGCGCGCCAGGCGCCCGCTCTGGCTGCCGATCAGCGGACGGAAGGCCACCCGCGCCAGCAGCATGCGCAAGCCGTTCTGGCCCAGCAGCATCAATGCGCCTTCGATGTTCGCGATCCTCGCCGTGGCGCGGTAATACGGGCTGTTGACCTCGCGGATGACTTCCGCCACCAGGCTCACGTCCTGCGTCACCTGGCGCGCCAGTTCGCCCGCTGAGGTGGCATCGATGCGCAGGCTGCGCAGCAGTTGCGGGATGACCGCCGGCACCCGTGGCACCAGTTCGGCCGCCGCTTCCGGCTGGCGTGCCAAGCGCGCCAGCTCATCGAGAATCAATCCCTCGGGCATCTCGCCGGCATGCGCCGATCCGCCCGCAAGCGAGCGGTAAAAAGCCAGGTCGAGGTCGAAAGACGGTGGCGGATTTACAACGCCGGCGGCGGCGGGAACGGCCGATGGCGGCGTCGGCGCCGGCTGCCCCGGACTGCCGAACAGGCGTGCAAGCCAGTTTTTCATCGTCGACCGCAGGGAGAGGGAGAACGAGCGACGGCCCGGCTGTGCGACCGCGAAGCGGCCGCAGCCGGGCTGCGGGGCAGGTAGCCCGGCCGGAGGATCGCGGAAGGCGCAGGCAGTGCGCGCCGGTTCCGCGGGCCGTTCAGCGGCCGGTACCCGAGGTCGACGAATTGGTCGCCGGCGGGGTGGTGGTGGTGCTCGGGTTGGTGGTGCCGGTGTTGGTGCCGCTCTGGCCCGAGCCGCCCGTGGTGTCGGAGCTGGTGCCGGTGCCGACGTTGCCGGAGGCGCTGGAGCTGCCGGTGCCGGTCGTGCCCATGCTGGCGTCGGAGCTGGAGCTGGAGCCGGTGTCGGTGCCGGTCGTGTTGCAGGCCGCCAGCGACAGGGCCATGATGCCGCCCAGCAGAACGGTGTGGATCTTGTTCATTCGTGTTCTCCTCGATGTGGTTGGGTCGGACCATCATGCGAGGTGTGCGGTGCACGTGAAATAGGAACAAAACTTCAGTCGGTGTAGGAGCGGGCGTACGTACTGCGTGGCGCGAAGTTCGCGCCGTACGATACTGTTCAGGCAGCAATTGCCTGGTGACCGGCCAGCCATGCCAGCAGGTCGTCCGAGGGCAGCGGCCGGCTGTAGAAGTAACCTTGGCCCTTGGCGCAGCACTGGGCGCGCACGACGTCGGCCTGGGACTGGGTCTCGATGCCTTCGGCCACGGTCTTCATGCCCAGGCTCTGGGCCACCTTGACGGTCGCTTCGATCAGCACCCGGTGATGGTGGCTGGTGTCGGCCTGGCTCACGAAGGAGCGGTCGATCTTGACCGTATCCACCGGCAGCAGGTGCAGGCTGGACAGCGACGAGTAGCCGGTGCCGAAGTCGTCGAGGGCCAGCTGGATGCCCAGCGCCTTCAGTTCGTGCAGGCGCTGCTGGATGCCCTGGTCCTGCGCCGCCAGGCTTTCGGTGACCTCGAGCTGGAGCTGCTCGGGCGCGATGCCGGTGACCTTCAGCACGCGGCGCACGCTGTCGATCCAGCCCGGCTGCCCGAGCTGGGCGCGCGACAGGTTGACTGCGATCCGCCGCGGCGCACCCTGGCCCAGGCGTGCCTGCCAGTCCATGAAATCGCGGCACGAGCGTTCCAGCACGAAGTCGCCGACCGCGCCGATCAGGCCGCACTCTTCGGCGACGGTGATGAATTCGATCGGCGGCACGATGCCGCGCTCGGGATGGCGCCAGCGCACCAGCGCCTCGACCCCGGCCGCATGGTCGGTGCCGCCGTCAGGCAGCAGGCCGACCACCGGCTGGTAGACGACGAACAGCTGTTCCTCGGCCAGGGCCTGGCGCAGCTCGGCCTCGATGCCGGCGCGGCGCTCGGCGCGTTCGCGCATCGAGGCGTCGAACACCAGGTGGCGGGCGCCGCCGGCGCGTTTGGCCTCGACCATCGCGATGCCCGCGTCGCGCAGCACGTCGTCGGCGTCGCGCGCGCCGCAGTGGACCGATTCGGCGCCCCAGGCCAGGCCCAGGCTGGTGCCGCACACGACTTCATGACCCTGCACCCGGTAGGGAAGGGCCAGGGCATCGAGAATGCGGCCGGCGACGCGCTCGGCATCCTCGCGCGAGCGCATCCCGTCCAGTACCACCACGAACTCGTCGCCGCCCACGCGCGCGGCCAGCTGGCCGGTCACGCTGCCGATGTCGATGCGGTCGCTCGGCGGGCGCAGCGCGCCGCGGATGCGGTCGGCGATCTGCACCAGCAGCTCGTCGCCGGCCGCCTGGCCGAGGGTGTCGTTGATCTGGCGGAAGCGGTCGCAGTTCATGAACAACACGGCAAACTCGCCCGCTGACAGGGGCCGCTCAACCAGGTGCTGCAGCTGCTCGCGCACCGCTTCGCGGTTCGGCATGCGCGTGAGCGCATCGGTACGGGCGGCGTTGCGCAGCCGGCGCACCAGGGTGTCCTGCTCGCGCTGCACTTCGGCCGTGACGTCGGTCACCACCGCCATCAGCCGCTCGGTGTCGAGCTTCATCAGGCTGATCGCCAGCACTTGCGGGCTGCCCGAGGTCAATTCGAGCGGCAGCGGCGCGCGCATGCCTTCGCAGATCACGCCGGAGGAATCGCCGAATCCCGCTGCCAGGGCAGGCAGCTGGGGCGCGATCGGCGCCAGCACGCTGTACAGGTTGTCCAGGCCGGTATCGCGCGCGATCGGCATCAAGAGGCTCGATGCCATGGGATTGAGCATCTCGACCGTGCCGTCCGGCGCGATCTGGGCCAGCCCGATCGGCGCACGGTACAGGAACTGCACCAGGGCTTCGTAGGCGTCGCTCGGGTCATGCATGCTTGCGATCTCCTTCGGATTGGTGGGCCGGGCTGGAGGCCATCTCGGTGCGCCAGCGTTCGACGCGGTTGCGCCCCTGGCGCTTGGCCGCGTACAGGGCCTGGTCGGCGCGCTTGAGCAGCAGGTCGATGCCGCCTTCGCCGTCGGCCAGGCTGGCCACGCCCGCGCTGACAGTATACTGGATGCGATGTCCATCAAAGTGGACGACTTGCGAGGCCACGGCCGCACGCAGGCGCTCGGCCACCACCGCCGCTCGCGGCAGGTCGGTGGACGGCAGCAGCACCGCGAACTCCTCGCCGCCGATGCGCGCGACCACGTCGACCTCGCGGAAGGTCTCGCCCAGGATCGCGGCCAGGTGCTGGAGCACGGCGTCGCCGCCCGGATGGCCGTAGCGGTCGTTGATGCCCTTGAAATGGTCAGCGTCGATCGCGATCACGGAGGTTGGACGCGGCACCGTCAGGCTGCGGGTCAGCTCCTGCTCGGCCGCTTCAAAAAAGGCGCGGCGGTTCGCCAGCCCGGTGAGGTAGTCGCCGAAGGTTTCGCGCCGGCGCCGTTCGCTGGCCTCGCGCTTGTCGGTGATGTCGCGCAGGATCAGGCAATAGGCCGGGCCGTCCGCCTCCAGGCCGCAGGGCGGCTCACGCTCGGGCAGCGGCGCGATGAGAAGGCTGCCCCAGAAGCCGCTGCCGTCGGCGCGCACGCGCTTGCCTTCGTCGAGGCTCCAGCCGTCGCGTTCGGCGTCGCGCAGGCGGTCGAGCAGGCGCTCCGGGGTCATCGCATCGAGCGGGTAGAAGATCGAATAGGGCTGGCCCACCGCCTCCTGGCCGAAGCCGGTGACACGGCCGATGCTGGGGTTCCATTCGGTGATGCGGCCGTTCGCGTCGAGGCCGACCAGGGCGTAGTCGGTGATGCCGGTCAGGATCGCGTTGAGCCAGGCGTCGTTCTGGCGCAGCTGGCGCTCGCGCCGCACCTGCAGGGTGACATCGTCGATCACCGCCATGATGCGCTGGGCGTCGAGCTTGAGCAGGGTGATCGCGAGGATCTGCGGGATCTTCTTGGCGCCGCCGGCGTTCAGGTGCACGTGCAGGCCGTCGCAGATCTTGCCCGCGTGCCTGCCGTAGGTGCTGCACAGGTGGCGCAGCTCGGGCGCGACGCTTTCCAGCGCCGTGAACAGGTTGTCCAGGCCGCCGTCACGCGAGAGCGGCATCAGGAGCTGGGCCGAGATCGGATTCATCATGACGATCGCGCCGTCGATGTCGGCCTGCACCAGGCCCACCGGGGCCAGGTACAGGAACTGGATCAGGGCCTCATGCTCGGCCCGCAGCTCGTCGATGTCGTCCACGCGTGCGCCTCGTTCGTGTGGCGGCTCAGCGCTGGCGCTGGACCAGCACGTAGCGGTTGCCGCTGGCTGGGCTGGCCAGCAGGCGCAGCGCCACCTTGACCGGACGCATGCGCAGCGTCAGGACGTAGTCGAGGGTGGCGTCCAGCGCGCTGCCGTCCTCCATGGCGTCCTCGAAGCGCTGGGCCACCATGAAGTTGTTCAGGCAGGGGGCGACGTTGGTGAACAGCGGCTGGCCGACCACGCGCTGCGGCGACAGGCCGGCGGCCTGCGATTCGAAGGCGTTGTAGCGCTGGACATTGGTGTCGGCGTCGAAGCCGATCACGCCGAAGTCGAGCTGGTCGAGCTGTTCCGAGGAGCAGCTGTCGAGTTGGGACGCCAGGTCGGCGGTCGAAAACGACAGAGTGGGTACGTTCATGGCGTAAGTGGCGGTCGGGCGCGTTCGTTGATTTGAGGAAATTGATGTTGACATGCCGCCACCCCCTCTGTCAATTGTGCGCGACCGGGTTTTGACAGTTTGCGTTGTCGAATCACACTTTTGCTCGGAATTTCGGCAGGGTTGACAGGGTTCCGGGCTGTCGGCACCATCGACGGCTCGCCACGTATCCGCCAAGCCATGACTGTCAATACCGATTTCGAACCCCGTTGGTGGACCCACGGGCCAAGCCTGCTGCGCGTCCTGTCCGACCTGCTGGCCGGCGAACTGACCTTGATGCGGCCCGGCATTGTGCGCCGCCCGCCGCCCTGGCCGCCGGAGCTGGACTTGATGGCCGACCTCGGCGCCGATTCGCTTGAACTGCTGGGCCTGGCCACCGCCATGGAGCAGGTGCTGGGAATCGGCTGCATCGGCGAAGAGCGGGTGCTGGCCAACCCCCGGCTTGGCGCCTGGTGCGATGCGGCGGCATCCGGACTGGACCATGGCAGCGGGGTGATCAATTTCCGCACTTCCGGCAGCTCGGGCGCGCCCAAGCCCTGTTCCCATCTGCTAGCCAGCCTGTGGCAGGAAACCGGCGCGCTGGCCGCGCTGTTCCCCGGCACGCGCCGGATCGTCGCGCTGGTACCGTCCCACCATATCTACGGCTTCCTGTTCACGGTCCTGCTGCCGCGCGCACTCGGCCTCGATCCCGCCGCGACCGTCGACCTGCGCGGCGCCTCGCCCGGCGCGGTGGCCCGGCAGCTGGCGCCCGGAGACCTGGTGGTGGGCTTTCCCGATTTCTGGCGCGCCTTCGCGCCGGTGGCCGGGACGCTGCCGGCGGGCGTGACGGGCGTCAGCTCGACCGCGCCGTGCCCGGACGAGGTGGCGCGCGCCGCCATGGACGCCGGCCTGGCCCGTCTGGTGCAGGTCTACGGCAGTTCCGAGACGGCCGGTGTCGGTTGGCGCGACAGCCCGGATGAGGATTACCACCTGTTCCCGTACTGGGAGGTTGGCGAGGATGGGACGCAGCTCGAACGCTGCGGCGCGGACGGCAGCCGTCGGTCCTTCGCCTTGCAGGACCGGCTGGCCTGGAGCGCGCCGGGCCGGTTCCGGCCGATGGGACGGATCGACCATGCGGTGCAGGTCGGCGGCGTCAACGTGTTCCCCGGCTACGTGGCCGACGTGCTGCGCATGCACCCGCAGGTAGCAGATGCGAGCGTGCGCGCCATGCGGCCCGACGAAGGCCGGCGCCTGAAGGCCTTCGTGGTGCCGCGCGCGGGTGCGCCGCTGGAAGGCAGCCCGGAAGCGTCGACGCTGCGCACGGAACTGAGCGCGTGGATGGCCGAGCGCCTGTCGACGCCGGAACGTCCCGCCGCATATTCGTTCGGGGCCGCGCTGCCGCGCCAGGCCAGCGGCAAGCTGTCGGACTGGATCATCGACGCCGGCGCATGAGGCCAGGCATCAGAATATCGTGGATGGGGCCGGCGGTGGGGGAGGCGGCGGCGGTGGCTGTGGCGTCGCCGGGGGCGGCGGCGTGAGCGGCTCGCCCGTGACCGGATCCACTTCCACCGGCGGATTGTCGAGCCCCGGGTCGATGTCGATCGCGCGCAAGTCCGGCCGTTCGACGAATTCCTCGAATATCCAGTCGTCATCCTCGCGCACCACGCCTTCCGGCTCCAGCTGTTCCTCCTGCGGCGGGACCTTGGCCAGGGCCACGCGCATGTAGTCGATCCAGATCGGCAGCGCCAGGGTGGCGCCGAATTCGCGCCCGCCCAGCGAGCGCGGTTCGTCGTAGCCCATCCAGGCCACCGCCACCACCTTGCCGCCGTAGCCGGCGAACCAGCCGTCGATGGCGTCGCTGGTGGTGCCGGTCTTGCCGGCAATGTCCGTGCGTCCCAGCTGCTTGACCGAAGCGGCCCCGGTGCCGTAGCGGGTGACGTCGCGCAGCATGGAATTCAGGACGAAGGCATTGCGCTGGTCGAGCACGCGGTCGCTGTCCTGGCGCGCGGCCGGCTTGTTCTCCTGCAGGATGTTGCCGTTGCCGTCGCGGATCTCGGCGATCAGGTAGGGCTTGACGCGGTATCCGCCGTTGGCGAACACCGCATAGGCGCCGGCCATCTGCAGCGGCGTCACCGCCCCGGTGCCCAGCGCCAGCGTCAGGTTCTTCGGGTGCTTGGGCAGGTCGAAGCCGAAGCGGCCCAGGAAATCGTGGGTGTAGTCGGTGCCGAGCGCGCGCTGCAGGCGCACGGTGGTCACGTTCTTCGAATGGGCCAGCGAGTGGCGCATCGTGATCGGGCCGTCGAACACGCCGTCGTCGTTCTGCGGCGACCAGGTCTCGCCGGCGTTCTCGCCCGGCATGTCGAGCGGCTCGTCGAGGATGCGGGTGCCCGGCGAATAGCCCTTGTCCAGCGCCGCCGCGTACACGAAGGGCTTGATCGCCGAACCCGGCTGGCGCCAGGCCTGGGTCACGTGGTTGAACTTCTGCAGGTTGTAGTCGAAGCCGCCCACCAGCGCGTGGTAGGCGCCGGTGTCGGCATCGATGGCGACAAAGGCGGCCGCCACCTGCGGCACCTGGGTGATGGCCCAGCTTTCCTTGCCTTTTTCCTTGCGCTGGCTGACGCGCACCACGGCGCCCGGCGTGATGCGCAAGGCTTCCTTGGCATTCGCCGCCAGGCCGCGCGCCGCGAACTTCAGGCCAGCGCCTTCGATCGTCACTTCCTCGCCGCTGAGCAGCTCGACGCGCACCGCCTGGGGCGAAGCCGCCAGCACCACCGCCGGCAGCAGGCCGTCGCTAGGCAGGCGCTTCTGCAGGGCCTCGATGACCGCTTCCTCGCGCTCGAGCGGGTCCTGCGGCAGGTCGACTCGCGCCTCGGGCCCGCGGTAGCCGTGGCGCTGGTCGTAGTCGAGCACGTTGCGGCGCACCGACTCGTAGGCCGCGTCCTGCTCGGCCTTGAGGATGGTGGTGGTCACCACGATGCCGCGCTCGTAGGCGCCCTCGCCGAGCTGGGCGAAGACGGCCTGGCGCGCCAGTTCGGCGACGTAGTCGGCCTTGGTGTCGAAGACCTGGCCGCCGCGGCGGATGCGCAGCGGCTCGGCCAGGGCCTGCCGGTATTCGGGCTCGCTGATCTGGCCGAGCTTGAGCAGGCGCTCCAGCACCGCGTGCTGGCGCTGCTGCGCGCGCTTCGGGTTGGCGATCGGGTTGTGGCGCGAAGGGTTCTGCGGCAGGCCGGCCAGCATCGCGGTTTCGGCCAGGGTCAGCTCGTCGAGCGTCTTGCCGAAGTAGCTGCGCGCCGCGCTGGAAAAGCCGTAGGAACGGTTGCCCAGGAAAATCTGGTTCATGTACAGCTGGAGGATCTGGTCCTTGGTGAGCGCGTCCTCGATGCGGTAGGCCAGCGCGACCTCGGTGATCTTGCGCGACAGGACCTTCTCCTTGGAGAGGAAGAAGTTGCGCGCCACCTGCATCGTGATGGTCGAGGCGCCGCCGGAGCCGAAGCCGCCGCGCAGGTTGGTGTACACCGCGCGCATGGCGCCGCGCCAGTCGATGCCCTGGTGCTGATAGAAGTGCGCGTCCTCGATGGCGAGCAGCGCCTGCTTCATGCGGGTCGGGATCTTGTCGATGGTGACGAAGTCGCGCCGCTCGACGCCGAACTCGCCGATCAGGTGCTTGTCGAGCGTGTACACGCGCAGCGGGATCTTGGGCTGGTAATCGAGCACCGAATCGATCTTCGGCACGTTCGGCAGGACCACCGTCATGGCATAGATGGCAAGGGCGGCCGCCAGTCCGACCAGGGCGGCGAGGACAAAGAACAGGAACATCCGGAGACGGCGGGGACGCCTGGCGGGCGACTGGGACGGCGGGGTAACAGGCTTGGTCACTGACTACTCTCGAAGAACGCTCGTAATTACGGAGCATTGCGGTGCATTGTATCCCGGGCATTCTAACCCTTCAAACCGCTTTCATTCCATTTCGGCATATGCGATAGTCACGCCTTCTGTTTTACCCAAGCATGCATACCAGAGGACATCCATGCCTTACGATTCACCTTCCAAAACGAGTGCGGCCGGCTTCAAGCCTTATATCCCGGCCAGCGCGAACCTGCCCGAGTTCACACTGCGCGCCCTGATCATGGGCACGGTGCTGGGCATGATCTTCGGAGCGTCCTCCCTCTACTTGGTGCTGAAGGTCGGCCTGACCGTGAGCGCCTCTATTCCCGTAGCGGTCATCGCCATCACCCTGTTCCACACGGCGAAGAAGTTCGGCGCGCGCGAATCGACCATCCTCGAGAACAGCATCACGCAGACCGCCGGCTCGGCGGGCGAATCGCTCGCCTTCGGCCTGGGCGTGACCATGCCGGCGATCATGATCCTCGGTTTCGACCTGGAGATCTCGCGCGTGATGCTGGTCGGCGTGCTGGGCGGCCTGCTGGGCATCCTGATGATGATCCCGATGCGCCGCACCATGATCGTCGACGCCCACCGCGAACTGAAGTACCCGGAAGGCACGGCCTGCGCCGAGGTGCTCAAGGCCGCGGCCACCGAGACCTCGCGCGCCGCGGCGGGCGAGGCGCGCGAAGACGGTTCCGATGCCGCGCTTGAGGCCAAGCGCCGCGCCATGCTGATCTTCGGCGGCTTCGGCGTCGGCCTGGCGTACAAGACCCTGAGCGTGTCCTTCAAGGGCTGGCGCGACTACGTCAACTTCGAATTCGGCAACCCGCTCAAGGGCGGCTCGGCGGGCGCCGAAGTCTCGCCCGAGCTGCTCGGCGTGGGCTACATCATCGGCCCGCGCATCGCGCTCACGATGGCGGCCGGCGGCGTGCTGTCCTATCTGCTCCTGATCCCGATGATCGCCTTCTTCGGCGAGCTGCTCACGGTGCCGCTGGCGCCGGCCACCACCCTGATCCGCGACATGGGCCCGGACGACATTCGCAACGCCTACGTGCTGTACATCGGCGCCGGCGCGGTGGCGGCCGGCGGCCTGATCGCCCTGGTGCGCTCGATGCCGGCCATCTGGAACGGCCTGACGGGCGGCTTGTCGGGCATGAGCAAGAGCCGGGCCGCGGGCGCGGCGGCCGACAAGGCGCTGCGCACCGAGCAGGACATTCCGCTGAAGTGGGTCCTGATCGGCTGCCTGGCGATCATCGCCATCATCACCGTGGCCACCCCGCTGCACATGAACCTGCTTGGCGCGCTCCTGATCCTGGTGTTCGGCTTCCTGTTCGCCACCGTGTCCTCGCGCCTGACCGGCGAAGTCGGCTCGTCCTCGAACCCGATCTCGGGCATGGCGGTGGCCACCTTGCTGTTCACCTGCCTGATCTTCCTGGTGATGGGCTGGACCGGCGGCCAGTACTACGTCACCGCGCTGTCGGTCGGCGCCATCGTCTGCATCGCCGCGAGCAATGCCGGCACCACCTCGCAAGACCTGAAGACCGGCTTCCTGGTCGGCTCGACCCCGCGCATGCAGCAGTACGCCATCCTTTGCGGCGCCCTGGCCTCGGCCCTGATCCTGGGACCGATCCTGCTCAAGCTGAACGAGGCGGGCACCGTGTACGTGCCGGCGGCCCAGGTGGCGCCCGGCCTGAAGGTGGATGCCTCGAAGCTGACCGAAACCGCGCAGTTGCACGGGCCGCAGGCCGCCGGCGACGCCAACACCTACAAGGTCTGGCAGAAGACGGACACCGCGGGCGGCCCGGCCGGCAAGTACCTGGTGGCCGCCGACGGCAGCCTGGCCTACCTGGTCGACCCGGGCATCAACGGCACCCACAAGGTCCGTCCGGACGGCACCGAGGTAAAGAAGTACGACGCGCCCAAGGCGGTCCTGATGTCCTACATCATCAAGGGCATCCTCGACCAGGAGCTGCCATGGACGCTGGTGCTGTTCGGCGTGATGATCTCGGTGGTGCTCGAGATGGCCGGCGTGCACGCGCTGGCCTTCTCGGTGGGCGTCTACCTGCCGCTGATCTCGACCCTGCCGATCGCGGTGGGCGGCATGGTGCGCTGGCTGGCGGACCGCCGCAACAACCGGCTGCCGCAGTACGAAAAGCTGAACGCGGAAGAACGCCAGGCCGCGGGCGACCGCAGCTCGGGCACGCTGCTGGCTTCGGGCTACATCGCGGGCGGCGCGCTGGCCGGCATCATCATCGCCATCACGGCCGGCGTGCTGACCGACTTCGACAGCAGCATGGCGAAGTGGGCGGAAGCCTCGAACCCGTTCTTCGCGGGACCGAACGCCAACCTGCTGACCCTGATTCCGTACGGCTTGATCATCGCGCTGCTGTACTGGGTGGCGCGGGAAAAAGCGAAGAAGTAAACGACAAAGGCCCGGATCGCTCCGGGCCGTTTTGTTTGCGGGCTCTACTTAGACGAAGGCCAGGTCGTGGTGGCGGATCACGTCATCGAGCCAATCCTTGGTATGGCCGAAGCGGTAGCCAAGCGCCTTGGCACGCGAGGTGTCGAGCGCCACAGGCGTGGCGAAATCGAAGGGCGACAGCACGCCCGGCGCTGCCGCTGCCACCTGCGCGGCGCGCGGCGTCTCATCTAACACCGCGGCCACGCGCGCATGCAGGTCGAAGCTCGAGAGCGCCCCGTCGCAGGCGGCGTTGACCGGGCCGCGGAAGTCCTGCATGCCGGTCCACAGCAGGAAGTCGGCCGCTTCCTGGGCTTCCATGAACGAGACCTTGGCGGCCGCGTTCGCGTAAGGCAGGGTGGCGCGCAGGCGCACCAGGTCGACGTAGTGGGCCAGCCGGCCGGTGAAATCCTCGGGGCCGCCGAGCACGTGGGCCAGGCGCACGGTCGCGAGCGGCAGGCTGCCGTCGCGCTCCAGGTAGGCTTCGGCCTGGATCTTGCCCGAAACGTAGCATTCGATCGCGCGCGCCGGGTCGTGCCAGGGATAGGCGGTGTCGATGCGCTGCGCCAGCACGGGCAGGTCGCTTTCCAGGAAGGCCGCATCGCGTGGCGCCAGTTCGCGGTAGGCGTCGATGGTCGAGGTCATGACGTAGCGCCCCACCTTGCCCGCGAAGACGCGCACCGAGATGGCGGCGTCCAGCGGCGAATAGCACATCTGGTCGAAGACGATGTCGAAGGACAGGTCGCGGAACGCGTTGCGCATCGCATGTTCGTTGCGGCGGTCGACGCGGATGCGGGTGATCCGTTCGCCGAAGGGGTCCGGCGCATAGCCGCGGGTGGCAATGGTCACGCTGTGCCCCAGGCGCAGCAGGCGCTGCACCAGGAGTTTGCCGAAATAACGGGTACCGCCGATCACCAATATATTCTTTGGCATGACTTTTCCTTGTAGGATCGCGTATATTTTCTGCAAAGCAGCAAAAACCATCAAACGAGAAAAAGTACTGACATTGAATAAGAAAAACTTATGCACGGAGGCGGCATGAAGCCCTTGCGCAGCCTGTCCGGCCTGATCGACTTCGACGCCGCGGCGCGCTGGGGCAGCTTCAAGCTGGCTGCGCGCGAACTGCACAAGACCCCGGCGGCGGTCAGCCTGCAGGTCAAGCAGCTCGAGGAAAACATCGGATTTCCCCTGTTCGTGCGGCATCCGCGCCACATCGCGCTGACCGAGAAGGGGCAGGAGCTGGCGATTGCCACCGGGCGCATGCTGGCCGACCTGCGCGCCAAGGTGGCGGCGCTGCAGCGCGGCGACGAGGAGGCGGTGCTGCGGATCTCGACCACGCACTCGTTCGCGATCAAGTGGCTGGTGCCGCGCATGCACCGCTTCACCAAGCAGTATCCGGAACTCGACATCCGGATCGACTCGAACGACGCCCCGGTGGACCTGCAGGCCGACAGCACCGACGTGGCGATCCGCTACGGGCCGGTGGTCGAGGGCGATCCGTCGGTGCTGTTCCGCGAGCGCCTGGTGCCGGTCTATAGCCCCGAACTGCTGGCGCCCGGCCAGGACGCCTTGCTGCTTGCCGACCTGCCGCAGCACCACCTCCTGGTGGTGCAATCGCCCGAGGCCTGGCTGCAGCTGCTCAACGAGAACCGGGCGCTCAAGGGCAAGTACGATTTCTCGCGCGTGTACACGCACTGGGGCGTGCTGGTGCAGGCGGCGGTGGCAGGGCAGGGCGTGGCGCTGGTGCCCTACGGGATCGCCTTCGAGGACATCCAGTCCGGTGCGCTGCGCCAGATTCCCTGCAGGAGCGCACGCTTCGAGAGCGGCTACCGCTTCCTGGTCAATCCGCACAAGGAGCACATGCTCAAGGTGCAGCGCTTCCGGGAGTGGATGGTGGCGGAGATGCGCGAGATGGAGGCGACGCTGGACCGGCGCTGAGAAGCGCGCCGCCAACGAAAAACGGCAGCCCGCGGGCTGCCGTTCTCACGTTCTGCGTATCGAGGCTTACTTCACGCCGTGCATCAGTTTCTGGATGAGCGGGGCCAGCAGGAACAGCAGCACGCCGCCGCCCAGCAGGATCCAGAAGCCGAAGGTGTAGCCGTCCAGTGCCGAGGCCACCGACATGCCGGTCTCGCCCGAGACGTGCGAGGCGAAGATGCCCGACAGGTTGTTGCCGATACCGGTCGACAGGAACCAGCCGCCCATGCCCAGGCCCACCAGGCGGGTCGGGGCCAGCTTGGTCACCATCGACAGGCCGATCGGCGACAGGCACAGCTCACCGATCGACTGGATCGCGTAGACCATGAACAGGGTCCAGAACGGGATCTTGCCCTGGTCGTCGATCAGCTGGGTCAGCGCGTACATCAGCAGGCCGAAGGCCAGCGCATTGAAGATGATGCCCAGGCCGAATTTGCGCGGGATCGACGGGTTCACGTTGCGCTTGCCCATCGCGACCCAGATCGCGGCGATGATCGGTGCGCACACGATGATGGCCACCGAGTTCACCGACTGGAACCAGGCCACCGGGAAGATCCAGCCGCCGAAGTCGCGGTTCACGATCTGGTCGGCCAGGAAGGTGAACGAGCTGCCGGCCTGCTCGAAGAAGCACCAGAACAGGATGTTGAAGAAGAAGATGATCATCATGGCGATGGTCTTGTCGCGCGAGACCTTGCCTTCGCGGACGCCTTCGACGATCAGCATCAGGGCCAGTGCGATGAACAGCACCGACAGCACGATCTGCAGGTTCTCGGCGCCGGCCTGCAGCAGCAGGTACACGCCCGGGATCACCACGATCGAGCCAAGCACCACGGCGATCAGGCGCTTCGGGCTGGCCAGCTCGCCGGTAGGCGCGCCGATGCCCTTGAGCTGCTTGCGGCCCATGTAGAACCAGAACAGCGAGATCAGCATGCCGATGCCGGAGGCGATGAAGACGATCTTGTAGGCCGGGGTGTCGCCGGTGTTGAAGACGTTCTGGGCCAGTTGCTGGGTCAGGATCGGCGAGAGGAAAGCGCCGGCGTTGATGCCCATGTAGAAGATGGTGAAGCCCGAATCGCGGCGGGTGTCGTTCAGCGAGTACAGCTGGCCGACCATGGCCGAGATGTTCGGCTTGAACATGCCGTTGCCGACGATGATGGTGGCCAGGCCGAGCTTGAAGACGTCCGGGTTCGGGACGGCGATCATGAACAGGCCGGCCGCCATGAAGATGGCGCCGACCAGGATCGAACGCTGGTAGCCGATCACGCGGTCGGCGATGTAGCCGCCGAACACGGCGCCTGCGTACACCAGCGCGAGGTAGGAACCGTAGGTGAGGTTGGCGTCGGCCTGGCCGACGGCGTTGCCGTCGTAGAACTGGGCGACGATATAGAGCACCAGGGCCCAACGAATGCCGTAGAACGCGAAACGTTCCCAGAATTCGGTCATGAAGAGCATCCACAACGGAGCTGGATGGCCCATGATCTGCTTGAATTCTGGGATCGGTCCCTTGGCTGAAGTAGCTGCACCGCTCATGCGGTTCCTCCCGAAATAGTTATATGTAACGACGATTTTTTTGGTGGAATATCTGGTTGCCGGAAATTCCAGTAGGCACGCATTTTAGTGTAAATCCCTCATCGCAAGCGAACTTTTTCGGCTTGTGGTAAACACGCTCCCCCGCAGTGCGCGCGACGTCATGGAATGCCCTCAATCGGGGCGCAAAGTGTTGCACTTTGGCGTATATTGGCAAACAGGCCAATCCGTATTACCGATGAAAGGGAAAACAAAACCATGACCCAAGATGTTGTCGATGTTCTCATCTCTCCGGAAGGCCGCCTCGAAGTCCTGTCGAAAGCCGAAGTCGCCAAGCTGCTCGACACCAGCAAGAGCGGTTTGTATGACATATTCAGAAAATGCGCACTGGCCGTACTCAATACCGGCAGCTCGATCGACGACGGCAAGGAGCTGCTCGAACGCTACCGCGATTTCGAGATCAGCATTCTCCAGCGCGAGCGCGGCATCAAGCTCGACATCCGCAGTGCGCCCGCGCACGCCTTTGTCGACGGCAAGATGATTCGCGGTATCCACGAGCACCTGTTTTCGGTGCTGCGCGATATCGTCTACGTCCATTTCGATATCACCTCCAACCCCAAATTCGACCTGAACCGCCCGGAAGGCATTACCGACGCGGTATTCCACATCCTGCGCAATGCCAATGTGCTGCAGCCGCAGCGCAGTCCGAACCTGGTGGTGTGCTGGGGCGGGCACTCGATCAACCGCGTCGAGTACACCTATACGAAAGAGGTCGGCTATGCGCTCGGCCTGCGCGAGCTGGATATCTGCACCGGCTGCGGTCCGGGAGCCATGAAGGGCCCGATGAAGGGCGCCGCCATCGGCCACTCGAAACAGCGCATCCGCAGCGGGCGTTACCTGGGCATTTCCGAGCCGGGCATCATCGCGGCCGAATCGCCGAACCCGATCGTCAGCGACCTGGTCATCATGCCGGACATCGAGAAGCGCCTCGAGGCTTTCGTGCGCACCGGTCACGGCATCATCGTATTCCCGGGCGGCGCCGGCACGGCCGAGGAAATTCTATATATTCTGGGTATCTTGCTGCATCCGGAAAACGCGGAAGTGCCGTTCCCGCTGATCTTTACTGGCCCGGCGACGGCCGGCGCGTATTTCGAGCAGATCGACCATTTCATCGGCCTGACGCTCGGCGAAGCGGCGCAAAAGCGCTACAAGATCATCATCGACGATCCCGAGGCAGTGGCGAAAGAAATGTACGCGGGCATCCAGAAGGTGCGCGAATTCCGCAAGGCGCACAGCGACGCGTATTACTTCAACTGGCGCCTCAAGATCGATCCGGAATTCCAGAAGCCGTTCCGCCCGACCCACGAGAACATGCGCAACCTGAAGCTGCACCGCGCCCAGGAATCGCACCTGCTGGCGGCGAACCTGCGCCGGGCGTTTTCGGGCATCGTTGCCGGCAACGTGAAGGAAGAGGGCATCCGCGCGATCGAGCAGCACGGCAAGTACGAGATCCAGGGCGAGAGCGCGATCATGGAGCCGATGGATGCGCTGCTGGCATCGTTCGTGGAGCATAGCCGGATGAAACTGCCGGGCAAGGCGTATACGCCTTGCTACACCATCGTCCAGTAAGCTGCGTACATTGATAAAAAAAGGCGGCCCTGCTTGCGCAGGCCGCCTTTTTTGACGCGCCGATCAAGCGCTCAGTCTTCCTTGCGCAGGTGCGGGAACAGCAGCACGTCGCGGATGTTCGGCGAGTCGGTGATCAGCATCATCAGGCGGTCGATGCCGATGCCGCAGCCGCCGGCCGGCGGCATGCCGTATTCCAGCGCGCGGATGTAGTCGGCGTCGTAGAACATCGCTTCGTCGTCGCCCGCATCCTTGGCGGCCACCTGCGACAGGAAGCGCGCGGCCTGGTCTTCCGGATCGTTCAGCTCCGAGAAGCCGTTGGCGATCTCGCGGCCCACCATGAACAGCTCGAAGCGCTCGGTGATGCCTTCACGGCTGTCCGAGGCGCGTGCCAGCGGCGACACTTCTACGGGATAGTCGATGATGAAGGTCGGTTCCCACAGCAGGGCTTCGGCGGTCTCTTCGAACAGCGCCAGCTGCAGCGCGCCCAGGCCGGAGGTGGCGAAAGGCTTGACGCCGAACTTCAAGAGTTCCTGCTTCAGGAAGTCCATCGAGTTCAGCTGCTCCTGGGTATAGCCGGGTGCGTACTTGTCGATCGCTTCCACGATGGTCAGGCGCTGGAAGGGCTTGGACAGGTCCAGCTCGCGGCCGCCATAGGTCAGCACGGCGCTGCCGTTCGAATCGATCGCGGCCTGGCGGATCACCTGCTCGGTGAAGTCCATGATCCACTTGTAGTCGGTGTAGGCCGCATAGAATTCCATCATCGTGAATTCCGGGTTGTGACGGACCGATACGCCCTCGTTGCGGAAGTTGCGGTTGATCTCGAAAACGCGGTCGAAGCCGCCCACCACCAGGCGCTTCAGGTAGAGTTCCGGCGCGATGCGCAGGTACATTTCCATGTCGAGCGCGTTGTGGTGGGTGATGAAGGGCTTGGCCGCCGCGCCGCCCGGGATCGGGTGCAGCATCGGGGTTTCGACTTCCATGAAGCCGTTCTTTTCCATGAAACGGCGCATCGACGACATGGCGGCGGTACGCGCCTTGAAGGTGCGGCGCGTCTCCTCGTTCATGATCAGGTCGACGTAGCGCTGGCGGTACTTGGTCTCCTGGTCGGCCAGGCCGTGGAACTTGTCCGGCAGCGGGCGCAGGGCCTTGGAGATCAGGCGCAGCTTGGTGACCTTGATGGTCAGCTCCTCGACCTTGGTCTTGAACAAGGTGCCTTCCACGCCCAGGATGTCGCCCAGGTCGTAGCTGCGCAGGGCTTCCATCGCCTCTTCGCCGGCGGAATCCACCGTGATGTAGATCTGGATGCGGCCGCTGGCCGACGGGCCCGAGCTGTCCTGCAGGGTTGCGAACGCGGCCTTCTTGCCGGCTTCGCGGCGCAGCATCATGCGGCCGGCCAGCACCACGTTCACCGGCTCGGCTTCCAGCTCTTCGCGGGTCTTGCCATTATAGGTCTCGACCAGGTCGGCGGCCTTGTCCTGCGGGACGAAGTCGTTCGGGAAGGGATTGCCCTGCTGGCGCAGCGCGGCCAGCTTGGCGCGGCGCTCGGCGATGATCTTGTTTTCGTCGTGCGCCACGACAGGCGACTGGTCTTGGTTTTCCGTAGTCATGATTGGATAGGCAGTTCTTATTAGGTGTTTAGGCGAACAGCAGTTCGGCCTTCAGTTCGGTGAAGTCGCGCACGATGGCGATGACGTTGTCGAAGCCGGCGAAGCTGGAGGCGGGCAGGGTGGTCGTCAGGACGATGCAGCGCATGCCCGCGCGGCGCGCCGCTTCCACGCCCAGCGGCGCGTCTTCGAACACGATGCAGTGCTCGGGCGCCACGCCGCACAGCTCGGACGCTTTCAGGAACACGTCCGGATGCGGCTTGCCGCGCGCGACGTCGGTGGCGCCGACGATCGCATCGAAATGCTTGCGCAAATCCAGGCCGTCGAGGGTGAACTCGACGTTGGCCGGCGGGGCCGCAGTGCCGACGGCCAGCTTCACGCCGTTCGCTTTCGCCTGATCGACCAGTGCATCGAAGCCGGCGACCGCCTTGAGGTGCGGCGCGTACAGTTCGCGGTAGAGCGATTCCTTCTCGTGGTCGAGCAGGGCGAGTTCATCGTCCGTCAGGTGCTCGCCCAGATAGCTGCGCATGATTTCGCGGCCCTGGCGGCCGGCCGTCGCACGGAAGAATTCATCCGCATCGAGGGTCTGGCCGCGCAGCTCGAAGAAGCGCAGCCACGAGTCGGTGTGGAAGGCCATGTTGTCGACGATGGTTCCGTCCATATCGAACACGAAGGCGCGTTGCGTCATGCTCATCGATTACACGCCTTGCTTGAGCGAAGCGGAGATGAAGTCGTCCAGGTCGCCGTCCAGCACGTTCTTGGTGTTGCCGGTTTCAAAACCGGTACGCAGGTCCTTGATGCGCGACTGGTCCAGCACGTAGGAGCGGATCTGGTGGCCCCAGCCGACGTCGGTCTTGGAGTCTTCCAGCTTCTGCTGCTCGCTCATGCGGTTGCGCAGTTCGAGTTCGTACAGCTTGGCGCGCAGCATGTCCCAGGCTTCGGCCTTGTTGCGGTGCTGCGAACGGTCGTTCTGGCACTGCACCACGATGCCCGACGGGGCGTGCGTCAGGCGCACCGCAGAGTCGGTCTTGTTGATGTGCTGGCCACCCGCGCCGGATGCGCGGTAGGTGTCGATGCGCACGTCGGCCGGGTTGATCTCGATTTCGATCGAGTCGTCGACTTCCGGGTACACGAACAGCGAGGTGAACGAGGTATGGCGGCCGTTGGCCGAGTCGAACGGCGACTTGCGCACCAGGCGGTGCACGCCGGTCTCGGTGCGCAGGTGGCCATAGGCGTATTCGCCGTCGACCTTGATGGTGGCGGTCTTGATGCCCGCGACTTCACCCTCGGACTGTTCCAGGATCTCGGCCTTGAAGCCCTTGCGTTCGCAGTAGCGCAGGTACTGGCGCAGCAGCATCGAGGCCCAGTCCTGGGCTTCGGTGCCGCCCGCGCCGGCCTGGATGTCGATGAAGCAGTTGGCGTGGTCCATCGGGTTGCTGAACATGCGGCGGAATTCCATCGACTCGATGATCTTCTGGATGGCTTCGGCGTCGCCGCCGATCGATTCCAGGGTGCCGTGGTCGCCTTCTTCCTTTGCCATCTCGAACAGGTCGGCAGCGTCGGTAAGGTCGTTGCGCGCCTTCTCGAGCGTCAGCACGACGCCTTCCAGCGCCTTCTTTTCCTTGCCGAGGTCCTGGGCCCGCTTCTGGTCATTCCAGACGGACGGGTCTTCGAGTTCCTGGTTGACCTGTTCTAGTTTCTCTGACTTGCGATCGAAGTCAAAGATACCTCCGAAGTTCGGCTTCACGGCTGGTCAGGTCGTTCAGCAGGGCGGAGATGGCGTTGATGCGTTCAGCTTCCATGGTCTTGGTAGTCTTCTAAGGGGGTTAAACTGGCGTTGAATCGAACCTTCGATTATACCCCAGGACGGCTCCAGGCCGGCGGGCACGATTGGCCTTGCTTGCTACCGAGCATGGTGCTGGCATATCATCCCCCGGTTCTGTTCACCGCACACCCCATGGCCATCCACTTGCGTTACCAAATTTGCATCGCGCTCGCCCCGGCGCTCCTCAGCCTTCCCGTGCTTGCAGCCGCCGCAGCCAGGGCGCCCGCCGCCGGCACCACCGCCCTGCTGGCCGTGCTGGAGACGACCGACCTGCATTCGAACCTGGTCGGCTACGACTACTACAAGCTGGCGCCCGAGCCCTCGCACGGCCTCGACCGCACCGCCACGCTGATCCACCAGGCGCGCAAGGAATTCCCGAACACCTTCCTGCTCGACAATGGGGACACCATCCAGGGCACGGCGCTGGCCGACTACCAGGCGCAAGTCAAGCCGCTGCGCTGCGACGAAACCCTGGGCATCTACAAGATCATGAACGCGCTGAAGTATGACGGCGCGGGGGTGGGCAACCACGAATTCAACTATGGCCTGGCTTTTCTGAGCCAGGTGACTGGCAACCGCTTCCAGGTGGACGGCGTCGACCAGCCCAAGCGGTGCGCCGGCCCGGCCTTCCCGATGGTGCTGGCGAACGTCTACAGCGCCAAGACGGAGCAGCCGCTGTTCAGCCCCTACGCGATCGTCGACAAGGAAGTCAGTGCGCTGGACGCCAGGGGCAAGCCGGTCAAGGCGATCGTGCGGGTCGGCATCATCAGCTTCACCCCGCCGACCATCATGGAATGGGACCGCCGCTGGCTCGAGGGCCGCGTGCTCACCACCGGCGTGCTCGAGGCCGCGCAGAAGTACGTGCCCGAGATGCGCAGGAAGGGCGCCGACCTGGTCATCGCGATCTCGCATGGCGGCCTGGATGCCAGCCCATACAGCCCGACCATGGAGAACGCCAACTGGCACCTGGCCAAGGTGGAAGGCATCGACGCCATGCTGCTGGGCCACTCGCACCAGCTGTTCCCCAGCGCCGACAGCACCGTACCGCAGTTCAACCTGCCGGGCGTGGACAAGGCCAGGGGCCTGGTGCACGGCGTGCCGACCGTGATGGCCAACCTGTGGGGCAAGCACCTGGGCGTGATCGGCCTGCACCTGAAGCACGACGGCAAGCGCTGGATCGTCGACAAGGACAAGACGCGGGTCGAGGCGCGCGCCGCGCAGCTGGGCGCCAAGAGCTACGTCGACGCCGACCCGGCCGTCATGGCCCTGGTGAAGGAGGAGCACGAAGCGACCATCCGCTACGTGCAGACGCCGGTCGGCGCGACCGCCTTCCGCATGTCGAGCTATTTCGCCGACGTGGGCGACATCTCGGCCCTGCAGGTCGTCAACCAGGCGCAGACCGAGTACGTGCTGAAGTACGTGGCCGCCAGCCTGCCGCAGTACAAGGACCTGCCGGTGCTGTCGGTGACGGCGCCCTTCAAGAGCGGCGTCGCCGGCCCGGCCGACTACACCGACGTCAAGGCCGGCGACCTGGCCCTGAACAATGCCGCCGACCTCTACCTGTACCCGAATTCGCTGTACGCGGTGAAGGTGAACGGCGCGGGGCTCAAGGCCTGGCTGGAAAAAGCGGCGCAGCGCTTCCATACCATCGACCCGGCGAAACTCGAGCCGCAGGTGCTGGTCAACCTGGCTGTGCCGAGCTATAACTTCGATACCCTGACCTCGCCGGACGTCACCTACGAGATCGACGTGACCCGCGCCCCGGGCGAGCGCATCCGCAACCTGGCCTGGCGCGGCAAGCCGGTGGCGGCGGAGCAGGAGTTCCTGGTCGCGACCAACAACTACCGCGCCAGCGGCGGTGGCCATTTCCCGGGCCTGGACGGCAGCAAGACCGTGATCGCCTCGCCCGACAACAACCGCGACCTTCTGATCGCCTACGTGCGCGCGGCGAAGAAACTGACGCGCGACGCCCATGCAGCGGCGCGCAGCTGGCGCTTCACGCCCGTGAAGACGGCCGGGCGCGTGGTGTTCTCGTCGGCGCCGGGCATGCTCCACCTGGCCCGCGAGGCCGGCCTGCACAACGTGACCCAGATCGCGGACGATGACGGCCGCGGCAAGGGCATGGCGCTGTACGCGATCGACCTGTCGAAATGAAGCGTCTCGTCCTCGCGGTCCTGGCCGCATTGATGCTTGTCCAGCCGGCCGCCGCCCAGCATGGAGACGAGGCCGATATCGCCCTGCGGCGCGGGATGATGTACCGCGACGGCGGCGATGCGGCGCTGGCCGCGCACTGGCTGGGCGTGGCGGCCGCACGCGGGATGCCGGAAGCGATGTTCCTGCTGGCGAACATGCTGCTCGAAGGGGATGGCGTGCCGAAGGACGAGGCGGCCGCGCGGCGCTGGCTGCATGAGGCCACGCAACTGGATTATCCGGAGGCGTGGCAGCAGCTCGGGATGATGGAGAAGGATCCGGAGAAGGCGGGGCAGTATTTCCGACGGGCGGCGCATGCGCTCACGCACCGCGCCGAGGGGAAGCGCTAGCTCGACGCGGTCGCCAGCGGGGCGTACGACGGCCTTGAGGCCAGCAATGTTTGCTACGTCGTCCCGGCGCAGGCCGGGACCCAAGTTCAGCTGCTCAGGCAGTAACTCAATGCAGCTGCTTCTTCTCCGGCTGCACCAGCACGAACGGACTCACTACCGAGGCCCACAGCGTCGCATCCGCCGCGGTCCAGGTCTGCGCCTGCAGGTCGCTGACCTTGGCCACCGTCCCCGCCGCCATCCATTTGCCCACGCTGTCCTTGTCGTCGTGCGCGATGCGCAGGGCCACGTCGATCAGGTCCAGTTCCTCGCTCACGTAGATCACCGAGCCGCTGGCAAAATGGCGTTCCAGCTCGCTCCATTTGACGCGGCCGGTTTCGCGGTTGATCTTGTCGTGCAGTTCAGTGTCTTTTTCGGGATTGGTCTTCATACGCATTCAAAACTAGGTGATCTCGACCGCCGGTTGCGGCGAGCCCGCCCATGTTAACCGATAGGTCTGCGCCTTGCGCACATTGCCCACCAGTGCGGGGCGAAAGCAGGCGAGGTTGGTGCCGCCCGGATGACGCACGCTCGGGTAGATGATGCCCATGGAATCCTGCGCCATCAGCTCGGCGGCCAAGGCCTGCGAGGCGATATAGCTGTCCGGATCCAGGCAGGCTTGATACGCATCGATGCCGCGCAGGTCGTGGAAGCCGGCGCTGAAGTCGGCCAGCAGCATCTGGTAGCTGAGGCTGTCGTCGAAACGATCGATCTCGGCATACTCGACCGTCTTGTGGAAGATGACTTCGCTGAGCGCCGTCTCGGCCGCGAAGGCGCAATACCAGGCGCCGCGCTCGCCGTCGTTGAAGCGGCTGCCTTCCGGGCGGGCGTAAGTGAAGGCCGCATTGATGATGCGGAAATTCGGCACCCCGAACACCAGTTCGTCCATCCCGATGCCCGGCAGCAGGCCGGACTCGCCGCGCAGGCGCTCGTTGGTGGCGTTGTCGAGGTCGAACAGGTCGCGCAGGACCTCGTCGTTCTCGGCCAGCGGCGCCAGCACGGAATCCTCGACGTCGGCGAAACGGGACGGAATCAGGCGGCAGGTGTCGTACTGGCGCAGCTGGGTGATTTTGTGCAGCGGCAAGGTCAAAGACCTCCGCGGCGTGCGTCCAGCAGCTTGCGCACCGTCTGCATGGCGATCAGGCCGCCGGCCAGCATGTAGGCCAGCGGGCTACGGCCGGCGAACACCGGGTTGGAATTGGGCAGGTGGACCCATTCGTCGGCGAGCTTGTCGCCGTACAGGATGTGCAGGGCCTTGTAGATGCCGAGCAGGTAGGAGATGCGCGTGATGCGGTCGACCTCCAGCACTCGGTCCGGATTCTTCTTCCAGTCGTAATAGGAGGACGAGGACAGACCGCCGAGCAGCTCGCGCGCATCGTCGTCGCGCACCTGCCAGCTCGCTGCCAGCTTGAAGAAGCCCATCAACGCCGAGCGCGACAGGCGCTCGCGTTCGGCCCGTGAATTCAGGTCGACCAGGATTGCCGGTTCGAAACGGCTTTTCGGGTAGGAATAGGCTAGGCTCATCGTAATCCTCCGTAATTGGACTATTTATACTCCAATTTCGGACCGATTGCAACTGCTGGTTGTAAGCTTTGCGCGACCCTGACAGAATTATTGATCTTGCTGTATAGAAAAAAGCTTAATAAAAGCCCGTACACAGATCAGGAGACAACCCCAGATGCGCCTGCGTTCGCTTTCTCTTCTTGCTGCATGCCTGATGCTGGCTGCCGCCGCCGGTAATGCCCGCGATTCGAATCATGATCTGAAGCGGCAGGTCATGGAAGCGGAACGCGGATTCGCGGCCACCATGAAAGCGCGGGATTTCGACGCCTTCAAGCGCTTTATCGCGGACGAGGCGATCTTTTTCAGCGCCGAGGGGCCGCTGCGCGGCAAGGCGGCGATCGCCAGGGGCTGGCGCCAGTACTACGACAAGCCGCAGGCCCCGTTCTCCTGGGAGCCGGAAGAGGTGGAAGTGGTGGCGTCCGGCACGCTGGCCTATAGCGGCGGGCCGATCTACAACGCGGCCGGGCAGCGCATCGGGCGCTTCAATTCGATCTGGCGCCTGAGGGCGCCGGGGCAGTGGGAAGTGGTGTTCGACCGCGGGTCGGATTTCGGGCCGCCACCTAAAAAATAACACCGGGGTCAGGTCTGACATTCGAACACGAACTCGAGCGTTACCCTGTGGTACTGCTCAGCCCGTGTCTAAATGTCAGACCTGACCCCATGCTTGGGCCGGTCATGCCGGCTCCGCGTGCTCCACCAGCAACTGCACCTTGGTCACGCCGTTGTACTCGTTCGCATCCAGCCTGAACGCCACCCGCGCCCGCTCCGGCAGGCTGTCGGCATGCCCGAACCAGATCGCGTCATAGCGCCGGCCGTTCTTCTCCAGCAGCAGCTTGAGGTGGCGTTCCTTCAGGATGCGCTGGCTCACCACGCGGAACTCGTCGCAGAACACCGGCGGGGCGAAGCCCTGGCCCCAGACCTGGCCGTCCATCTCTTCGATGAACTGGGTGCAGTAGAACTCGTCCTCGAGCGGGCCGTCGGTCTCGATGATGCGTTCCAGTTGCGCTTCCGTCAGCCAGGCCTTGCCGACCGCCTCGAAGGCCTGCTGGAAGCTGTCGAAGTGCTCGCCGCGGATGGACAGGCCCGCTGCCATCGCGTGGCCGCCGAACTTGTCGATGAGCCCCGGCACCCGCTTGGACACCAGGTCGAGCGCGTCGCGCAGGTGGAAGCCCGGGATCGAACGGCCCGAGCCCTTGATCCAGCCGTCGCCCGCCGGGGCGAAGGTGATGGTCGGCCGGTAGAACTTTTCCTTCAGGCGCGAGGCGACGATGCCGATCACGCCCTGGTGCCAGCCCTCGTCGAACACGCTGATCGTGCTGGAGCCGGATGGCTCGAAGCTGTCCAGGTGGAGCAGGGCGGTGTCCTGCATCTCGGCCTCGATTTCGCGGCGCTTCAGGTTGATCTCGTTGAGCTGCTGGGCGATGGCCCAGGCGCGGCCGACGTCGTCCGTCACCAGGCACTCGATCCCGAGCGACATGTCTTCCAGGCGCCCGGCGGCATTCAGGCGCGGACCGAGCGCGAAGCCGAGGTCGAACGGCGAGGCCGAGCGCGCTTCGCGGCCCGCCACCCGGAACAGGGCGGCCACGCCCGCATGCATGCGGCCCGCGCGCATGCGCTTGATGCCCTGCGCCACCAGGATGCGGTTGTTGGCGTCCAGCCTGACCACGTCGGCCACCGTGCCCAGCGCCACCAGGTCGAGCAGGCTGTCGAGCTTGGGCTGGGTCTGGGCGTCGAACACGCCGCGCCGGCGCAGCTCGGCGCGCAGCGCCAGCAGCACATAGAACACCACGCCGACGCCGGCCAGGTGCTTGCTCGGGAAGCCGCACTCGGGCTGGTTCGGGTTGACGATCACGCGCGCCGGCGGCAGCGCATCGCCCGGCAGGTGGTGGTCGGTGACCACGACTTCGATGCCGCGCCGGTTCGCCGCCAAGACGCCATCGATGCTGGCGATGCCGTTGTCGACCGTGATGATGATGTCCGGCGACTTTTCGCGCGCGGTGAGTTCGACGATCTCGGGCGTCAGGCCGTAGCCGTACTCGAAGCGGTTCGGGACGATGTAGTCGACCGTGGCGCCCATCATGCGCAGGCCGCGCAGGGCGACCGCGCAGGCGGTGGCGCCGTCGCAGTCGTAGTCGGCGACGATGGTCATGCGCTTGGCCGCAGCAATCGAGTCGGCCAGGAACACGGCGGCGGCGTCGATGTGACGCAAGGCCCCGGGCGGCACCAGGGCCGCCAGCTCGCTCGACAGCTCGCGTGCGTCGAGCAGGCCACGCGCCGCATAGATGCGCGCGAGGACCGGATGAACCCCGCCCTGGCGCAGCATCTCGGAGGTGCGCCAAGGGCAGGGACGGGTGGTGATGCGTGTCGTGATGCTCAAAGTATGCTCAAGTCAGTCGTTCCAGGGTCGGCCGGCGCCAGAATTTGCGCTGGGCCATGGCGGTCGTGGTGCATTCGGCAAGGGTCTCGCGGTTGCTCAGGACAAGCTTGAGCTGTTTCACGCGGCCCTGCACCAGCGCCGCGTGCAGCGGCGCGAACAGTTTATCTTCCAGGTGCTGCACCTGCTGCACCCAGGTGCCCCAGTCGGAGGCGATGGCGGCGTCCGCGAGAATGCCGACGACCAGCAGGCCGTCCTGCGCCAGCGCCCCGTCCAGGCTATCCAGCGAGCCGATGGATTCGCTGGACAGGCCGCGGACCCATCCGGGCACGCCGATGCTGGCCACCCGGCCGGCGGCGCGCGTGGCGTCGCCGGCGGCGCCCCACAGCCAGAAGGAATTCACGCCGGGGAGGCGGCGCGCCTCGCGCGCGGCATTCACCGGGTGGGTGTGCCACAGCATCTGCACTTCGTTCTGCAGCCGGCGCAGGGGCAGGGCCTGCTTGCCGCGCGGGACGAAGTCGCTCAGGTCCATGCCCACCACCGTGTCCGGGGTGGCGGCCTCGATGCCGGCCCAGTCGTCGGCGCGCAGGAACCAGGTCTGGGCATCGCCGTACAGCAGCGCATGGCCGATTTCCTCGCACAGCGGCCTGGCCGCCTCGTACAGGGCGCGGCTTTCATCCTCGCTTAAGCCTAGATGGCGCAGGTCGGCCATCATCGAATGGCTGCGCGCGATCTGGATGTGGGCCGGGTTGACGATATACCAGGTGCCGCCCGCCGGATCGAGGCCGAAGCCGCGCATGGCGGCGGCGGCGAAGGCCGGCAGGCCCTCGGGCGACAGCCCGAGCGTGCGCGCCAGCCACTGTTCGTGCGGCAGGGCGCGTGCGGTATCCAGGGCGGCCCGGCGGTCGAAGGCGCTGGTACGGGACAGCAGGGCGGCCAGCGCCGGGGTCTGCAGGGCACGGACCAGGTCGGGCGCGAATTCGGGGAGCGGCAGCAGGTGGGGCAGGACAAGCGTAATGTGCGACATACCGCTATTTTAGGGCAAATATGCTTCCAGCGAACGGTCGTGCAGCGGCCACGTCCCGCCCTCGCCACACGCGCAATGCTTTCTTTTGCGCCATAAATGTCCGATGTCTGGCAAACTCTCGGGTTGGCAAACCAATAACGCACATTAAGCGATTTCATGAGCATCACCCACAAGCTGCCCTACGAATGGCAGGTCGGCCTGCGCTACACCCGCGCCGGCAAGCGCAGCGGGCGCAACAGCTTCATTTCCTTCATCTCGATGGCCTCGGTGGCCGGCATCGCGCTCGGCGTGGCCGCGCTGATCGTCGTGCTGTCGGTGATGAACGGCTTCCAGAAGGAGGTGACCGCGCGCATGCTGTCGGTGCTGGCCCACGTGGAAGTGTTCGACGCGCGCGGCGAGATGCCGGGCTGGCGCACGTCGATCCAGGAAGCGCTGCGCAACCCGGAAGTGCGCGCCGCCGCGCCCTTCGCCGAAACCCAGGCCATGCTGCTGAGCGACGGCGTGATGAAACCGGTGCTGCTGCGCGGGATCGACCCGGCGCAGGAAGTGAAGGTGTCGGACGTGTCGAAACACATGCGCGAAGGGCGCTTCGACAGTTTGCAGCCGGGCTCGTACAACGTGATCATCGGCCGGGCACTGGCCAAGTCGCTCGACGTCGGCGTGGGCGACCGGGTGACGCTCCTGATGGCCTCCGCCCCGGCGCAGGCGCAAGAGACTGGCCAGGGCAGCGTCCTGCCGCGCACCCGGCCCCTGACCGTGAGCGGCATTTTTGAAGCCGGCCACTTCGAATTCGATTCCTCGCTGGCCTTTGCCAGCATCGAGGACGCCGAGGCGCTGGCGGGCGTCTCCGCACCCGCGGGCATCCGCCTGCGCCTGGCCGACATGCACCAGGCGCCGCGCGTGGCGAGCGAACTGCATGGCAGCATGTCGGGCGACCTGTTCATCCGCGACTGGTCCAAGGTCAACGCGATCTGGTTCGCGGCCGTGGAGTCGCAGAAGCGCATGATGTTCATCATCCTGACCATGATCGTGGCGGTGGCGGCGTTCAACCTGGTGTCCACCCTGGTGATGACGGTGCGCGACAAGCAGTCCGATATCGCGATCCTCCGTACGCTGGGCGCCTCGCCGCGCTCGGTCATGACCATCTTCATGGTGCAGGGCACCCTGGTCGGCGTGCTCGGCGCCGTGCTGGGCGTGAGCCTGGGCGTGGCGGTGGCCATGAACATCGACGTCATCGTGCCCTTCATCGAGCGGCTGTTCAAGGTGCAGTTCCTGTCGCAGGAAGTCTACCTGATCAGCGAGATCCCCTCGCAGCTGCGCTGGGGCGACGTCGGCTGGATCGGCGGCGTGGCCGTGCTGCTGGCCTTCGTGGCAACCCTGTACCCGAGCTGGTCGGCGGCGCGCGTGAAGCCGGCCGAGGCGCTCCGCTACGAATGAGGATGCCTCACTTGACGATGACAATCTGGCCACGCCTGTGCCTCCTGTGGCACACTGCGGCCTCGCAACAACGACCCAGACCATGAGACTCACCCAGAACCTGCCGTACGAATGGCTGGTCGGCCTGCGCTACACGCGCGCCGGCAAGCGCAGCGGCCGCAACAGCTTCATTTCCTTCATCTCCCTGATCTCCGTGTCCGGCATCGCGCTGGGCGTGGCCGCCCTGATCATCGTCCTGTCGGTGATGAACGGCTTCCAGAAGGAAGTCACCGACCGCATGCTGTCGGTGCTGGCCCATATCGAAGTATTCGACCGCAGCGGCAGCATGCCGGACTGGCGCGCGGCCGGGCAGGAAGCGCTGAAGAACCCGGCGGTGCGCGGGGTCGCGCCGTTCGTGGAGACCCAAGGCCTGCTGGAAGGCCAGGGCGTGATGCGCCCCTCGATCATCCGCGGCGTGCTGCCCTCGGAAGAACCCAAGGTGTCCGACGTGGCCAAGCAGGTCAACCAGGGCAGCCTCGATTCGCTCAAGCCAGGCGCCTATAACATCGTGCTGGGCTACGCGCTGGCACGCGCGCTGAACGTCGGCATCGGCGACAAGGTCACCATGCTGCTGGCGCAGGGCCAGATCACGCCGGCCGGCCTGCTGCCGCGCAGCCGCAGCTTCACCGTCTCCGGCATCTTCGAAGCCGGCCACATGGACTTCGACGCTGCGCTGTCCTTCATCCACGTCGAGGATGCGCAGCGCATGGAGCGCCTGCCGGCCCCGATGGGCCTGCGCCTGCGCATCGCCGACATGCACCAGGCACCTGGCGTGGCCCAGGAACTCAAGAAGTCCATGCCGGGCGACCTGGAAATGCGCGACTGGTCCAAGCTCAACGCCAACTGGTTCGCCGCCGTACAGACCGAGAAGAAGATGATGTTCATCATCCTCACCCTGATCATCGCGGTGGCCGCCTTCAACCTGGTGTCCACCCTGGTGATGACGGTGACCGACAAGCAGGCCGACATCGCGATCCTGCGCACCCTGGGCGCCTCGCCGCGTTCAATCCAGAAGATCTTCATGGTGCAGGGCGCGCTGGTCGGCATCATCGGCACCGTCCTGGGTGTCGGCGGGGGCGTGCTGGTGGCCCGGAACATCGACGTCATCGTCCCGTTTATCGAAGGTTTGCTGGGAGTGCAGTTCTTGTCGAAAGATATCTACCTGATCAGCGCGGTGCCGTCCGACCTGCGCTGGCCGGACGTTTTCAAGATCGGCGGCGTATCCGTGCTGCTGGCGTTTGCTGCGACCCTGTACCCGAGCTGGTCGGCGTCGCGCGTAAAACCTGCGGAGGCGCTGCGTTATGAATGATTACCCAAATACCTCAACTACCCCTGTCCTGTCCTGCCGCGGCCTGGGCAAGACCTTCAAGCAGGGCGACTATACCGTCAAGGTCCTGGACGGGATCGATTTCGCCATCTATCGCGGCGAGCGCGTGGCCATCGTCGGCGCTTCCGGCTCCGGCAAGTCGACGCTGCTGCACCTGCTGGGCGGGCTGGACACCCCGTCGACCGGCTCCGTCACCCTGCTGGGCGAGGATTTCGCGACCCTGTCCGAGACCCGCCGCGGCGAGCTGCGCAACTCTTCGCTCGGTTTCGTCTACCAGTTCCACCACCTGCTGCCGGAATTCTCGGCCCTCGACAACGTCCTGATGCCCTTGATGATCCGGCGCGAGGCGCGCGAGCCGGCCTTGAAGAAGGCCGAGGCGATCCTCGGGCGCGTAGGCCTGGGCAAGCGCGTGGTGCACCGCCCCGGCGAGCTGTCGGGCGGCGAGCGCCAGCGCGTGGCCCTGGCGCGCGCGCTGGTCACCGAACCGGCCTGCGTGCTGGCGGACGAACCGACCGGGAACCTCGACCACAGCACGGCCCAGTCGATCTTTGATTTGATGCTGGAACTCTCGCGCACCCTCGGCACGGCGTTTGTGATCGTCACCCACGACATGGAGCTGGCGCGCCGCTGCGACCGCGTGTTCCGCCTCACCGAGCACGGCCTGCAGGCGGTGGAAAGCTGAGCATGTGGATCGATACGCACTGCCACCTGGATGCGCACGAGTTCGGCCGGCATTCGCTGGACGTGGCTGCAGCGGCGAAGGCGGCGGGCGTGTCGATGATCGTGGCGATGGCGATCGAGCGCGGCAACTTCGGCGCCGTGGCCGAGCTGGCCGCGCAGGCCCCGAACGTCAGCTATGCACTGGGCATCCACCCGATCTACGTGCCGCAGGCCCGGGATGAAGACCTGCTGGTGCTGCGCAGGGCGGTGGAAGCGGCGATGAAGGACCCGAACTTCGTCGGCGTCGGCGAGATCGGGCTGGATTTCTTCATCCCGATGCTGTGCGAGCCGGACATGCGCGAGAAGCAGGAGCGCTTCCTGCGCGAGCAGCTGCGCATCGCACGCGACTTCGGCCTGCCCGTGATGCTGCACGTGCGGCGCTCGCAGGACCAGGTATTGAAACACCTGCGCCAGATCCGTCCTCCGGCCGGGATCGCCCACGCCTTCAACGGCAGCTTCCAGCAGGCGCAGAACTTCATCGACCTGGGCTTTCACCTCGGCTTCGGCGGCGCCATGACCTTCACCCGCGCGCTGCAGATCCGGCGCCTGGCGGCCGAGCTGCCCCTCACGTCCATCGTGCTGGAGACCGATTCTCCGGACATCGCGCCGTCCTGGATCCACCCGGGACGCAACACGCCCGACCAGCTGCCCGCCATCGGCGCGACCCTGGCCGAGCTGCGCGGGATCGGCGCGGACGAGGTGCGCGAAGCGGTCCACCGGAACACGCTGGCGGCGATTCCGCGGCTGGCCGGCTATCCGCTCGCGCATGGTCATGCAGCGGACTAGCCAATCCGACACTGGACAAATAGCTAATTAGCGAAGTAGCAGCACTTGCACCGGTGGGTAGCACCGGATGCTTGGCGGCGTCCCGCGACAGTGGCTATAAGGTTTAGTTCGTTTGCAGCGTTGAAGCACGACAAGGCTGCGCATGTTCCGTTCTGCCAAGATGCACTCTTCGCTGCCATTGCAGCACAGCCACGATGGAGAGTGATTTGGACAGCGCGAGCGAATTCCTGCGGATGCTACGGCACGAGAAGTCGCTGACCACCGCCCACCGGCCGATCCGGTTGCGCCTGGGCCATGCCGACCACCTGGCCGACGAACTGCTGCTGCCGCAGCGGGTGCAGGGCCATGAATCGGTGTGCGGCGGTTTCGAATACGTCGTCACCTGCGTGGCCGACACGCCGCGCCTCCCGCTCAAGGAACTCATTGCGCTTCCCGCCGAACTGCAGATGGTCACCGACCGCGGCCAGCTGCGCAGCATCTGCGGCATCGTCGCCGAGGCGCGCGCCGGCGACCACGACGGCGGCCTGGCGGTCTACCAGCTGGTGCTGCGCGACGCCCTGGCCGTCATGGAAAAGCGCGTCAACAGCCGCGTGTTCCGCTACCAGAACGAGCTCGAGATCGTGCAGGTCCTGTTCGACGAATGGCGTCAGTCCAACAGCGTCATGGCCAGCGCCTTCGACTACGAACTCGACCCGCTGTTCGACATGCGCCTGTACCCGCCGCGCGAACAGACCATGCAGTACAACGAGTCCGATGCCGCCTTCGTGCGCCGCCTGCTCAAGCGCCGCGGCATCGCCTGGACCTTCCGCCCGGGCCGCGCCCGCGCCGGCAGCACCGACCAGGACGCGGACGACACCCCCGTCCACACGCTGGTGCTGTTTTCCGATCCCGCCTCGCTGCCGCGCAGCGCCGCCGGCAGCGTGCGCTACCACCGGATCGATGCCACCGAGGAGCGCGACACCGTCGTCTCCTGGTGCGCCGCGCGGCGCCTGCAGCCGGGCAGCATCACGCGCCACAGCTGGGACTACCGCAACCCCACCGGCACCCAGTTCATGAGCACCACCGCGCGCAGCATGGCCGACCAGGGCCGCAGCGGCAATGCGCTGGCGGCGAGCCTGGACGATTACCTGGTCGAGATCCCGCATGCCGGCAACGACGTCGAGGACCACTGGCGACTCGGCCAGGTGCGCATGAACCGCCATGAATTCGACACCAGGTGCTTCCACGGCGAAGGCAGCGTGCGCGACCTGTGCGCGGGCGAATACTTCACCCTGGCCGGGCACCCGGAGATCGACACCCATCCGGAAGGCGAGCGCGATTTCGTCGTGACCGCCGTCTGGATGGAAGCCGAGAACAACCTGCCGGCCGACCTGTCGGCGCGCGTGCGCCGCCTGATGGGACCGTATACCCCGATCGATGCGATGCTGGCGCCGAACGAACATCCGGTGGCCGGCGACGGCGTGCGGGTGCGGATGCGCTTCGATTGCGTACGGCGCGGGATCGCGCTGGTGCCGGCTTTCGATCCGCGCATCGACCTGCCGCATCCGCAGCTGCAAAGCGCCATCGTCACCGGGCCGCCGGGCGAAGAAGTGCATTGCGACGCGCTGGGGCGGGTGAAGATCTGCTTCCCGGGCATGCGCACCACGGACCACAAGCATGCGCACGGGGCGGGCGCCTCGGATACCCCGGCCGATTCGGCCTGGGTGCGGGTGGCGTCGAACTGGGCCGGCAACGGGCCCGGCGCCAACCAGCAATGCGGCACGCTGTCGCTGCCGCGCGTCGGCAGCGAAGTCTTGGTGGCCTTCCTTGGGGACGACCCGGACCGGCCGGTGGTCCTGTCGCAGGTCTTCAACCAGCGCGGCGAGCCGCCGGCGTTCAGCAAGGCCGGCGGTCTGCCCGGAAACCGCTACCTGTCGGGCACCCGGACCCGCGAGATCGGCGGCGCGCGCGGCAACCAGCTGCGCTTCGACGACACCCGCGGCGAGATCAGCGCCCAGCTGGCCAGCGACCATGGCGCCTCGCAACTGAACCTCGGCTGGCTGACGCAACCCAAGGCCAACGGCACGGCCGCGCCGCGCGGCGAAGGCGCCGAGCTGCGCAGCGACCATAGCGTGGCGATCCGCGGCAAGGAAGGCGTGCTCCTGAGCGCAGAAGCGGCCCCGGCGGCCGAGGGCGAGCAACTGGCGCGTGCCGGCCTGCTCGGCCTGGCCGAGCTGATGCAGAGCATCGCGGACGAGGTGGCCAAGCTGGCGGAACAGCACACCGAGGACGAGCCGAGCGCGCAGCGCCTGGCCGACCTGTCCGACAAGCTGCGGCGCTGGGACCAGGGTTCCAATGTCGCACCGGGCGACAAGGGCGCCGAGCCGATCGTGGCCGTGACTGCCCCGGCGGGCATCATGCTGGCCAGCCAGGACAATGTGGCGCTCGGGTCCGAGACCCAGCTCGACATGGTCAGTGGCGGGGATGCGCGCACGTCCGCAGGAAAGAACATCTTCCTGCGTGCTGCGCGCGGGATCAGCGCTTTTGCCCAGGCACTGGGCGTCAAGCTGGTGGCGGGGCAGGGGAATATCCTGCTGGAGGCCCACCAGGGCAAGGTCGAGCTCAAGTCCTCGGGCAAGATCAGCCTGATCTCGGCGGAAGCGATCCATATCGAGGCACCCGTGGTCCGGATCATCTCGCAGGGCGCGCAGACGCAATGGACGGAGGGCGCGATCACGCAGGAGAGCGCCGGCGAACACACCATCAAGGCGACCAGCCTTACCCGCGGCGGGCCGGGCGGAGGCGACCCCAGCAAACCTGAGTTTGCCAAGTCAACGTTGAAGACAAACGAACGACTTGTGCTGCGCCATCTCCAAACGCGGGAACCGATTCCATATCAAAATTACATTGCCCACCTCAGCGATGGCAGGACCATCCAGGGCACCAGCGACGAGGAAGGACGCACAGCGCTGGTGCAGAGCGATACGCTGGGGCCGGTGCGATTCGAGCTTCTTCCGTCGACTATGTAAGCTGTCGGGAACCGTCATGCGTGAACCGACCAGGCCATTGCCTTCGCTCGTCCCTTTGCCGCACGGCGGCTGGGGAGTGGATTCGTATATGTCCTCTGCGGATTATACGATCCGTGGGCTTGGGCTTGTCCCGCCAAATACGATCCTCCCCATCATCGTTGTGCCCGGCATTATGGGGACGAACCTGCGCGCAAAAACGAATCCGCGTCTGGGAAGACTGAACGATGAGCGCAACGAAAAACTGACGCCAGGTGCGATTGCATGGCGTCCGCCAAACGACATCCCGTCGGCAGTGCGCGACGCACACGTCTGGAACAAATTGTCTCCCCGAGATCGTCAGAAATGGTTTGATCGCGCCACTTTGGAGGTGGACGATCGCGGCCCTATCGTTGTCCCGCAAACCGACGACGGGTATGTCGTTACGGAGGCCGAGTTACGTTCGCGCGGCTGGGGCGAGGTCCATGCTGAATCTTACGGTCTCCTATTGTCCTCGCTACAGAGCCAACTAAATCAAACCTTTGGAATGGATGAAAAGACGCATCGTCGCTTCGTCAAGCCGCACTGGAAGCGCGCAATGGGGTACGACCCTCGTAAGTGGGGTGTGCGTGAAATTGCGCCGCTAACCGAAGCACATTTGGAAAATTATGCGAAAAATTATTACCCGGTTTACTGCTTTGGGTACAACTGGCTGGATGACTGCGAGACATCGGCGAAGCTACTCGAAAAACGAGTTGCCGACATCATGGACTCGTGGCGTAAGTTAAGCAGGACCTGCGAAAAGGTCATCCTTGTAACGCATTCGATGGGGGGACTGGTCGCGAGAGCCTGTGCTAAACGAATCCCTGGGAAGATCGCGGGGGTAATCCATGGGGCGATGCCGGCATATGGGGCACCAGTCGCGTATCGGCGGATTGCATGCGGAACCGAAGCTTTTAGTCCTAGTAATGGCGTGAAAGATGATATTGCCGGGTACGTCATCGCGCAAATTCTTGGCGACTCGCCTGAAAAAACTACGCCCGTACTGGCTACGTCTCCTGGTGCGCTCGAACTGCTGCCTAATCATCTGTATCCGGGACCTTGGCTACATGTTCGCGTTGTGAAGGTTCGTGGGCAGGCAAATCCAGCGGATCATGAACGAAAAGGCGGGATCAAACCGACGGACGAGGCGGCAACGGATTACCTGAAGCTGCCCAGCTCAATTGCGCCGAACCCATACGATTTATATCGTGACATGCGTCGTTGGTATCGATTGATAGACCCACATTTGGCGGACCCCGCAAAGAAACACAAGAAGGGCGTATTGAAGGCGATTACAGACGCGATTGACACAGCGGAAGCGTTCCATCGCTCCCTGGGCGATTACTATCACCCGAATACCTATGTGTTCTATGGCGACGATCGTAGCAAGTTGTCGTTTGGACAGGTCCGCTGGGTTGCGCGCCAATGGGGCAACTCCGCGACAGCGCTGACCACGTCGAATGTATCCGCTGCGCAAATCCTGGGCCGTTCCTACGACCGGAGCCGCCGTGTCATGGTGGAAGGCAAGACGGACCTGAGGTTCGAACCAGATCCCCAGGACACACGCGGGGACGGCACTGTGCCACATCAGTCTGGCGCGGGCCCGGCGGGAAAGGTCAAACAACTGTTTGCAGCACAAGGATTCGATCACCAAGGATCGTATAACAATAGCGACATACTAATGTTGACGCTTCGACTGATTGCGAAGATTGTTCAGGAGATGTCGTGAGGCGCCTGTTTCGGACCGGGCTGGCCGTGGTGCTAGCCGGGATTGTTATCGCGGGTTTGGCGAAAACCTGGGACCCGGGCGCCGAACAGGACAAGCATGGGGTGGCGCGTATGACCGAGAAGATGAAAACTGTATGCGTGGGCAGATTTTTGGTCGACCTGCCTGCAGAAGCACAGTACGAATTCCACCGGCCCCGCGTTGACGGCTTCGATATTAATGTCTTCGACGAATCCGAGGAGGACTTTGAAAAGCGCGTTGTTTTACGCAAGAGTCAACTGGAAGCAGTTCCCAATCGGCCGGGCGGCCACAAGAGCCTTGAATCGGTCAGGGAAGTAAGAAACGATTTCGGAGTCGAGGGCCATGTTTTCGTCCATGGACGGGATGTAAGCGAGGGCCAGTCCTCGGATGGGTTGACGATAGAACGCTATCGATATGAAAGTGTTTCAGTCGAGGCACTTGTCCATGCCAATGGGTTGAGTATTGATTTCTTCGCGCCTGCTTACGATCCAGAATCGGTTGCGAACCTAACGAAATTAATTTCCCAGCTAGTTCCAAACCCGGACAATCTCGTTCCGACCGAACCTGGCTTTTGCATCAACCGCGCCTACATTCGGGATCCCCTGCATGCTGATCAGGGCGAAGAACTCATGATGGCAGCATGGCTTCCGAATCGTCCGGATATCCTGTTCAAGATTATGCTGGCCGCAGGTACCGAGCCGGATCGACAAGGACTCCTCGAGAGAGGGGATGAATCCGATATGCGGCTGGGCGCTGACGAACGAACGCGGGTGTCAAGATTACGTGCCGACAAGCGCACCATCGGCGGAATCGACGGCGACGAACTGGTTGAGCGTTTTGTTGAAAAAAATGATTCAGTCGTTTATAGCTTCTGGTGGGAAGTGAATGGCACGGTCGACAACGTGTTTGTCCCGCATATCGTCTTCAAGATGGACACGGGATACAGCGAGCATGGCCCAGTTCCTCCGTCACTGTCGGAAGATGCGGCGACCTGTCTATGGGATGCCGTGCTGACAAGCCTGCGCGTACGTCCTTCGGGGGCAACGGTATCGCAGGCAACTGATTCTTCGTCCATTGCGATAGGAAGCCAAGCACTCGCAGGAGACAAATGTCCCGAAAGCGGGTGGTGGGAATGTACCGATGGAGGCAAGGATATCGGGGTGATGGGAGGGCGGCGACAGTACATCAAGCAGGGGGAGCGCATGCCCCAGGCATTGCTGCTCTCAAGACCAACGCTCTGGGAACGCTTGAGGGGACTTCAATCAAGTTTTGAGTCTACCGTGCCGACGTCTTGGCAGCTTGTCGACAAACGGGCCCGGAAGCGGGTGGCGCAAACGATCCCGTTGGCGAAACCCGTCGCCGGCTCTGGAGCTTCCTCGATGGCGGATTTTCGCCAGGTGCATGGGCAGGATATTTCGACTGGAAGTTTTGTCACAACCGGCTTCCCGTGTCCAGCGAGCGGATGGTGGCGCTGTGAGGACTCTCATGCGCTCGATGGGACACGCTGGTTTGCTCAGGGAAGTCTGTTACCGCCAGCAACTTTCGCAGTTCCTCCAAGCGTATTCGGGCATTCTGACAACGCTCCAAAGTCGATCCAGCGGCGGGCAGCATGGCGTCTCGTCCGAATTGCTCAGGCTCCTGAGCATGCACACGGTTCCGCTGCAGGAGCTGCCGATTCGCCGGAAGCGCCACGTGAGTCTAGAAGCACATGAAACTTCCCGATCGTCTTCTCTGTACCCGATCTAGGCTTGTTCAGCCTCCTGGAGGTGCGAAGGAGTTTCTGAACCAATGTGCTGCGTTTCCACAAACCCAAACACCCCAGCTAAGCTACATTCCAGCTTTCCCCCGGAAGGAGAGCTGAGTGACCCACAAGCGTTTCTACATCCGCGCCGGCGCCACTACCACGGCGGGCGGCACCGTCAGGGCTTCCAGCACCTTCACTACCCTGGACGGCATGCCGATCGCCCGCGAAGGCGATCCGGTCGACTGCCCCGAGTGTGGCGAGCAGGGCGTGATCCAGTGCGTCATGCCGCGCCTGCCCGACCAGTCCGAAGGCAAGGAGTGCGCGCTGAGCGACGACCTGTGCATCTGCGCCTGCTCGCCGCCGCCCAAGCTGGTCGCCGACCAGTTCCACGACTTCCAGCTCGTCGCCGAGAGTCCAGTGGCCTAGCAGCCTCACCCACGCAAGCCGCGGGCCGGCCCATGCGCTGCGCGATCCTCGCCTTCCTCGCCGGGGTATGCTGGCTCCACACCCGCGCCGAACTGCCGCCACCGGCCTGCCTGGCCGGCGCCCTTGCGGCAGCGCTGGTCCTGTTCTTGCTGCGCAAACGTGCCGCGACCCTGCTCGCCGCCGCCATCCTTGGCGCCGCCTGGTCGGCCTGGCTTGCCCACGTCGCCCTGGCGGACGCGCTGCCGCGCGAGCAGGAAGGTCGGGACGTCACCATCGTCGGCACGGTCGACAGCCTGCCGCATGAATTCGACGGTGGCGCGCGCTTTCACCTGCGCGTCGAACGGGTCCTGACGCCGGACGCCACGGTCCCACCTCGGATCGCCATTTCCTGGTACGGGCAGCCGGCGGACACGGACGGCCTGACGCCGGTGGAACCCGGCGAGCGCTGGCAACTGGTCGTCCGCCTGCAGCGCCCGCACGGCAATGCCAACCCCTACGGACTATTACGTCAACGAAATTGTTATATGTCCACATGAACATGCGGTCTCTGGCAACATATAATGCGTCGCGCGCATATGAGCAGAGTCTAGCCTGAAAAAATTTTCTGCAGAACAACGAAAGGTTACTTGCCAGGGCGTCAACGTTCCTCGTACACTGGGGCTTCGACCAAGTTTTAGGGCCAACATCGCCACAACACAGCAAGCAACGGTCAAGTCTGAACAATTGTGCAGAGACTCTTAGAACAGCAGAAAGAACTCATTGGGCCGCGAATAAATGGAAAATAGTACGAAAGTTCTGCGTCAAATTAAGCTCATGGAAGAGCTCGGTTCTCCTATGCAGCATTCTTGTCAATGTGGGAAAACCCACGTGGTTCGATTAAGTGAGTTTGACCTTGACTCAGAGCCGGTAACTCCGAAACGATTAGTGCGCCTAGACTGTGCCATCAATTACGAATACTTATCGGAATTGTTGTTGGCTAATACTGAGCTTAAAGTCCAAGTGGAAGGCCGAAATAAGATATCGCAGATCTGCGGAAATTTTTTGGCAAAAATGTATGGTAAATGGATGAATCGCTAAGCAAACGATTCGTAGGAACTATCCCCAAATTACATAAAGTTTCGTTTGTCCCTAAATGAAAAAGCGTTTGCTCTAGCGTCATTTAACGCATGATGTTCAGAACACCCCATTTGTTTATAGTAGTCGAAGTGTAAGAGCGGTGAGATTTCATGCTCGATATTCCTTGGGAATATCCAGCGTGGTACGCGGTTATCAAAAATCTTCTCAAACAAACGCCAATCGACTTCGTCGTCATAACAAAGCTCGATATCCTGCTCCGTGCTTTTTGTGATCCGAAACCAAGTCTCTAGCTTTGAATATAGTTCGTCTGAGTTCACCGCGCAGGCTCGATCGTTTTGCAATAGAGGAAGCACGGATTCGCGGACGAATTCGCTGCAGTCTGCGTAATTGAACTCAACTTCGAAGTATGCCTCCTCTCCGCTTTCTGAGACTAAAGCAATACTAATGAGTTTAGGATCGGATAAATTTGTGAACTCGGTATCAATAAAAACTTGTAGTCGGTTTGACATAAAATTATCAGTAAGCTTGATTAAGTCTAGCTCGGCTATGGCGTAGCTTCTAAATGCCAGCAAGACTGGCTTTTGCAAACGGTTGCTAACTTGGAATAATATGCAGTTTGTTCCATACATTACATGATTTTTCGCCGCCGTTCAACATCTGCCGTAAAGTAAACGGAAGAGCTACAGCCGGCTCAAACTAATTTGGCGCAGATTGTGCCTGCAACGATATTTGGAATTAAGCCACTGTCTGAACCACGACAGGGCACACTGTCGGTTAAATGAGCAAAACTCAAAAAAATGCGGAGAATCTTTTCCTCCAAAGCCAGAATGATCTAATCTCGCACGATATAACTCATCGAAAAAAGATCGGAGCTTACTACACTCCCGAGAGTGTATCGTCGATTCTTTCTGCTTGGGGAATTAGATGTTCAACTGATACTATCCTAGAACCCTGCTTCGGTGGCTGCACGTTTTTGGAAGCAGCCAGAGAAAGACTTCAGGCTCTTGGCGCGGCGTCGCCCGAGCAAAACTTGTTCGGATGCGACCTCGATCCACTTGCGTTTTCGTTTCTGCAAGCGCGAGTACCTCACGCTAAACCAACAGGTCATTTTTTCAGGCAAGATTTTTTGACGTTGTCTCATAGTCAATTAAAAGGTGGAAAGGTAGATCTTGTTATCGGAAACCCTCCCTATATTGGTTATGGCCGCCTGGCTGACGACCAGCGAAAAATTCTTGATAACTGGACGCGTATTCATAGTCTAACAATAAGCAGACGCGCCAATCTCTGGGCATACTTTGTATTGCATGCATTGCAATTTATTAAAGTTGGAGGACGACTTGGGCTCGTTCTTCCCGGCAGTTTCCTATATACGGAATATGCACAAACGGTACGCGATCTCATTGCGAAGAACTTCGAGAAGGTTGTCGCTATTTCGTTAGTCGAAAGACTATTTACGAGTGAGGGCACCGACGAAACCACCGTCATTCTACTGGCCGATGGCTTTCAGACGCCATCCGAGTCCCAAAGCATAAAAATAACCTATGTCGATCATGTGACCGATCTACCTCGGTTGCTTGAAAGTGATGAGTTGTATGCAAAGAGTGAAAACGGGGCCAACACTGGTTATAGCATCATTCCTGCAAATGTCATGGCTGCATATAACGAATTGTCATCTCGCCGAGAATGCCGGTCGTTCGGTGATCTAGCAAAGATTCGAATTGGACTGGTGACTGGGGACACTGGATTCTTTGTTAGATCTAGAGACGTCTGGAGCAGTTACAAGATAAGTGCGCGGCATCTCAGGTATATACTTCCTAAGAGTAAATTTGTGCGCGGAGCGCGGCTCACCAAGGCTGATGTAGCTGATCACATCTCTTCCGGTGTTCCGTGCTTGGCGATATCAACTCCGGTTGTCCCACGCGAAGAGAATTTATTGGCGTATTTGGGAAATTATTCCGAGGCACGTCGAAACAAAAATGTCACCTTTAACAAGCGAAAGGTTTGGCATCGCTTCTTAGATGACTACATAATGCCGAGCGCTTTCTTCGTTTTTATGACGGGGGGCGGACCTCGTTTGGTCCTGAATGAAGCGCAAGCAGCGTGTACGAATTCTGTGTACTGTGTGTATTTCGAGCCCACCTTTCCGTTATCAGCTCAAAAGTTGGCAGTGATTTCAATGCATACGACATTCAGCCAACTTGGAGCTGAGATGGTGGGGCACGCGCGCGGCGCAGGTGCCTTAAAATTGGAGCCGTCACGTGCACTTGGTATAAGGGTATATCTGCCAAAGCGGGACGAACAGGCGATTGACGCCGTATTTAGTCAAGTCGATGCATATTTGCGTTCGGGAAATTCTGAGGCTGCGCAGCAGGCCGCCGATGAATTCATTTTTGGAGTAGAAGATTCTACCGATATTATCCGGCTGTTGCGGATCGGCCTACTGCAAACTCGTACAAGGCGTACAGGTTAAGGCATGTAACGTTGTCGCACGCAGCAGTCCTAAATAAGTTACCAAAGACTGAGAGACGTAATGAGCAGTATAGAGAATCTACGCAAAGCAATCGTCGACGAGCTGGCTAAGGAGGCGCCGAACTGGCACCTGATTGAGAAATGGAGCCGTGGAGAGGTGGACTCGGACCACAGTAGCGTCCGATTCAGCGTCGACGCCGGACACATACAACGGCTAGGGCAAGAACTCGTTGCGAAGCAGGAGACCGCTTTAGCTGAGTTAATAAAGAACGCCTATGACGCGGACGCAACTAAGGTCACTGTGAAGTTTATCGACCAGGATACTCCTGGCGGAACTCTCGTAGTCGAGGACAACGGGGTGGGCATGCCATTTGACGTCATCCGTGACTCATGGATGAGGTTGTCGACTTCGCACAAACAGACTAATCCGGTTTCTAAACGTTTTGGCCGCGTTCGCGCCGGTCGCAAAGGTATTGGCCGATTTGCGGTACAGCGCCTTGGCGAGTCGCTTGTCCTGGAAACCGAAGTTGCCGGTCACGTTAAAGGGCTTCGTGTGCGTTTCAACTGGGATGAGAGATTTCACGCAGGCGATAACCTGAATGATATCTTTAATAGCGTGGAAGAGTACGAAAAACCCTTAGAACGCGAGGGGACCGTGCTAGTAATTGAGCGGCTACGAGAGGCTTGGAGCGATACTGCCATAAAAAGGGTATGGAAAATGATACTTACCCTGCAGTCGCCGTTTGCAGTGCTTGCACCACTAAACACAAGCCCGGACGAGCCTGGCTTCGAAGTTATAGTAAATGGTTTATCTAGTCGCAATCAAGCAACTGCTATTGGTCTGCATAACGGGTTTTTGCAGCATGCAACGGCTGAGATTTCTGGAAAGATCGACGATAATGGAATAGGTCACGTTAACGTAACTTCGTCCAGGTTCCATCTTGACGACCGCTATATACTTGACCGGAAATTTAAACTTACAGGCCCATTGGAATTCAACGCGAAATATTTCATCTACATGCCGGAAGTTCTCTCTGGACTCAGCGTGGCAGTTGCTAGAGAAATGGGTAGGGAATATGGTGGAGTAAGGATTTATCGTAACGGATTTCGTGTTTTACCCTACGGAGAGCGCTCCGATGATTGGCTTGCCTTAGATAGAGATACAAGTCGCCGTAACATCATTGTTCCTGCAAACAACGTGAATTTCTTTGGGTATGTTTCATTAAGCCAAGAGACAAATCCTTTGTTTGAAGAAACGAGCAGCCGTGAGGGCCTCATTGAGAATGATGCTTTTGAGGAGCTGCGAGCCTTCATGCGCTCCAGTCTCGAGTGGGCCTTCCTTCGGGTTGCGTCGGCACGTGGACGCAAACAGACGACGGGGCAAAGGGACTTTATCTCCACCGCACGTCCTCGCAAGCCGAGCGAAGTGATTGACTCTATCGCGTATGCCGTCGAGGCTGCGACAACATCAGTTGAAACTACCGACGAGATCGCTGAGTCAGTCAAGGATGAGGGGTTCATCGCCAAGGAAAACCAATTTAGACCTAAGGCTGAACCCTCATATGAGCTAAAGGCAGCCATGTATGCGCTTGAACAAGCTCGCGAAGAAATAACCCTATGGGAGGCGGACGTTGAACAGCGTCAGGCTGCCTCCCTGGAATATGAAGAGATGCTTCGCATTCTTGCTTCTTTAGGGCTCTCGATCTCTGTCTTCGGTCATGAAATTAAGGGAATTCGTGGTTCAGTTACGGCGCATTTGGCTGTGTTGCGTGACCAGGTTGAGGCATTACCCGTCGATAAAAAGGAAGACCTCCTATCTATAATTGAAGGCCTTACTTCATCGACCAAAAGGATGTTTGATCTCGGTGGATACGTTGCTGGTTTAATGTCAAATACTGAGAGTCGCGAGTTACGGACTCTTTCGGTCAAAGGCGCCCTAGACCGGTTTAAAGAGCAATTCAAGCAGTATCTTGAGAGACAAAAGGTAACCTTGGAATATTCTGTCTTCCCTGAGAATCTTCGAACAGCTCCAATGCATGGCAGTGAAATCGATTCGGTCCTTCTTAATTTTTTCACTAACTCAATTAAATCGATAAAAAAAGCTAAAGTTTCCCCGCGCAAGATTAGAGTCAGCGCAACGGAAGACGGCGAGCTTGTAGTGCTGAGGTTTGAAGATAATGGGATTGGAATCCCAGCTCATGTCGGAGATCGTGTTTTCGATGCATTTTACACTACAACTGTTACCGTGGATGATGACGGGCTAGCGGGACCAGGAACTGGACTTGGACTTAAAATTGTCAGCGACATTGCCAATAGCTACGGCGGTAAGGTGTCCGTCAAGACTCCGTCTTTAGGATACACCTGTTGTATTGAATTTTGCGTCCGCTCGGACGTACACATGGAGAGTTGAAAATGCCTTTCAAAGGATATTTCATTGACGATTCAGACGAGGCGCGCATCTACGCAACTTTGTTGTCAGTGCAAGGCGAAAACGGAATCGATGTCGAGTTTCGAGAGGTGTCGGACGCAGTATTGTTATCAGGGGAACTATTTGGGCTATCTCCTGACTTGGTCGCGCTTGACTTTGCTTTAGACGACAACCCAAATGTTATTGAGCCTAAGCATGCCTACAAAGGGAGCGGCTTAGCTCAACTTTTACGCGATAAAGCCACTGTGGACCCAGCAGGAGACTTTCCTGTGGTATTGATTTCTGCAGAAGAGAAATTTGAAAAATATTATCGACCTGACAGTACCGCTCATGACCTCTTTGACAGAACGTACGGGAAAGTCTATACGTCCGAAAATTATAAGCAAGTGCGGATCGAACTACTTGATCTTTGCGAGGGATATAAGATTCTAAAATCAGTATGGGGGGAGGGCAGCGATAGACTGTCGATATTCGGGCTGCCTGAGGATGAGCGGTCGATTATCGACGTGCAAGAACTGCGAAGCGCGATAACTAACGCCGCGGCCCCTCATATTGCAGCTCGAACCATATTAAAAGACGTAATCGACCGCTCAGGAATTTTATTCTCGGATGGCGAGGTGGCGGCGCGCTTAGGACTATCGGAGATTGGTCCGCTGGCACAGATTCTAACGGAATCAGGCCTAGCATACGCAGGCATATTTTCGAAAGGCCAACGTAGATGGTGGGCGCACCGATTCGATACTTGGGCTGAAAACCTGTTTGGCCAGAGGCCTGCGAACGTTTTGGGTGACGACCGCGCACGTATCATAGAAGAAAAATTCGGCCTCGGTATTGCTGGCGCGGTTTCCACGTGGGATTGTTCTCCTAGAGAGCGTTTCGCGTTCTCCTGCGCTTCGTGCGGAAGGCCTGGGGAGGTAAGGCACTCTGTTTCAGTGTTCGAATCATCTGCGCCCCGTTTCGTTCACCGCCGTCGGATCTGCTGGGACTGCGTCCAAACTGAGAGGTATCTCGATTTACGTTTAACCGTCGACGACGTAGATGCAAATATCGTGAAAGAGGTAAGGACGAAGGCACGCGAAAGGTATATTGCGAGCTGAAGTCAATATTGAAAGTATTCTGTGGACGAGATAATAATTACTGCCGGGGAAATGTCTGAGGCATTAAGCACGATTGCTGCCAAACTGCTGTCTGTTGATATCGTTACTTCTGACGGATTCCAGGTAATGTTGGAAGAAGCGCGGCGTTTAAAACGTGTGCCAGGCGCACTTAATTGGACAATGGAGATCGATCGCGATAGTGCCATTGTTTTTACTGAAACTTTTGACAAAAATGATGACATCGTTATCCCAAAGATTACCTGTGCAGGCATTACCGTGGAGCAGGTTCAGCATGATAGGCCTCCGTTCACTGCTCTTGATATAGCGTTGGAAGTAGAAGACTCTGATCGCAATCCTGTTTCTCGTTGGCACGTAGATTGGGCGAACACTCAAGGCGGAATTACGCAGTCAGGACCGCTTGTCCACTTGCAGTACGGCGGGCATCGTCCAGGCCATCGTGCAACTGACCATCCATTGAAAGTGCCTCGATGGGCACATCCTCCAATGGACGTTTTGCTTTTGTGTGAGGTTGTCGCAGCGAATTTCTATGAAGACCAATGGGAAACCCTCCGCGAAGACCAAAACTGGTGTGCTGCAATAGCGCTTGGTCAAAGGCTATGTTATTCCGCCTATCTGCGAAAGATGTTGAGTGGAATGTCAGTCAGAAGCAAGACTTTATTGCACTCAATGTGGGCGTCTAGCTGGGCGCTATGAGGCCTTCCAAACGATAGCTAGTCCAGATGGAAAAGATAGACAGCTGAACCGGCACACGAAGTGCGACTAAACACTACTGACATGGAATTACTCGATATTCTAAATGCAAAGCGGCGTCATGTCGCACGCCTTGCTGCTGAACGCGGTGCATATGGTGAAGCTGCCGTGATTGCGGAGATGGAGCATTGGATGCCTCGCCCAAAAGGTAAAGGGCTCAAAGTGTTATTGGACGCACTCAACAATACAGGCATCGCGATCAAAAAATCTAGTTTCGACGGGCTTTGTTGAGCAAATTGA
>NZ_DKJX01000106.1:3997-5009 GCF_002454935.1 Massilia sp. UBA6681 | reverse complement strand
GCGCGCGCGCTCGATCGCGCTGTCGATCGACAAGGAACTGGTGCGCGCCGAGGGCGCCTTGCGCGTGATCGGCCAGACCGACCTGATGTCCAGGGAAGATTTTTCGTCCCTGTACGAGCTCATGCGCAAAACGATCACCTCGCCGGATTCCTGGGCTGTGCTCTACGGCGCCGACGGCAGCATGCTGATGCACACGCACCACCCCTACGGCACCCGTTTCGACGAGGGACCGAACACCTGGGTGCCGCAAGCGATCGCGCTGCAAAAGCCGAGCGTGACCAACCTGCGCGAGGGCCGCGCCGGCAAGTGGAAGGTCGTGTCGGTCAACCTGCCAGTGAAAAGCGCGGGCGGGCGCCAGTTCCTGCTGTCGCACACCTTCCACGTCAGCCACATCACCGCCCTGCTGCACCGCCAGGAACTGCCGCCGAACTGGGTGGTGGGCGTGTTCGGCGACGACGGCATCTCGATCGCCCGCAACCTGCGCGAGAAGGAATTCGTCGGCAAGCCCGTCAGGCCTGAGTTGTACAAGGCATCGCGCGAGCGCGCCAGCGGCAGGCTGGTCAACCTGACGCGCGACGGATTCTGGGCCTACAACACCTTCACCCATGCCACCCGCGCCGACTGGACCGTCGCCATCGCCGCGCCGCAGGAAGAAATCAACCGGCCGGCGCGCACCGCCACCCTGATCGCGGGATGCGTGCTGCTGTTCGCCCTGGGCAGCGCCCTGCTCGGCATCGTCCTGTTCGCCCGGCGGCTCAGCGCGTCCTTCGACCTCGCCCTCGATGCCGCCAAGTCCCTCGAACTCGGCAAGATGCCGGTCGTCCAGCCTTCGGGGGTGGTCGAAGCCGACGTGCTGCAGCGTGCCCTGCACGATGCGGGCGCCAAGCTCGCAGCCGAGAACGAGGCCCGGCGGCGGCTCGAGCGCGAACGCGAGCTGCTGCTGTGCAGCGAGCGGGACGCACGGCGCGCGGCCGAGAACCAGAACAACGCCAAGGACGAGTTCCTGGCCATG
>NZ_DKJX01000106.1:3605-3911 GCF_002454935.1 Massilia sp. UBA6681 | reverse complement strand
TGCTGGACGTCTCGCGCGTGACCCGGGGACTGGTATCGATCGACCAGCAAGCGGTCGAGATCGACGCAGTGATCAAGAGCGCCATCGAACAGGCGCAGCCCCTGATCGATTCGCGCAAGCATGCGCTCGCGCTGGACCTGCGCTCGTCCGGGGCGGTCGTCCTCGGGGACAAGAAGCGCCTGGTCCAGGTCATCGCGAACCTGTTGACCAATGCCGCGAAATACACGCCGCTTGGCGGCAGGATCGCCTTGTCAGTCGAAACGCAGGGCGAGCAGCTGGTCCTTGCCGTCTCCGACAACGGCATCG
>NZ_DKJX01000106.1:1672-3551 GCF_002454935.1 Massilia sp. UBA6681 | reverse complement strand
ACCGCTCGCAGGGCGGCCTGGGACTGGGGCTGGCGCTGGTGCGCAGCATCATGGCCATGCACGATGGACAGGTGAGCGCGCACAGCGACGGTATCGGCAAGGGCGCCTGCTTCACCCTCACCCTGCCCCTGCATGCCGAGCGCGCCGCCCAGGCGCGCGCGCCGCACGACGTCGCCCGGGGAGGCGCGGCGCCCGTGCACCTGATGATCGTCGACGACAATGTCGATGCGGCGCGTTCGCTGGCCCACCTGCTGGAGGCCAAGGGACACCATGTCACGGTCATGGCCAACGCCCACAGCGCCCTCGACGAAAGCCTGCGCAAGCCGCTGCCGCTCTACATCCTGGACATCGGCCTGCCGGATATCGACGGCTACGAACTGGCGCGCCGCCTGCGCGCCGCTCCCGGCAGCGCAGATGCGGTGCTGGTCGCGCTGACCGGCTACGGCCAGATGCACGACCAGGACAAGGCCTTCGCGGCCGGTTTCGACCACCATTTCGTCAAGCCGATCGATATCGCGGCGCTCGACCGCATCCTGGCGGATGCCGCGCAGGCGCAGGCGGGACAGGCCGTCTGCGACTGAAGACCCGCCTCAGTGCCGGCGGCCTGCGCCCGGCGCGGCGGGAACCAGTTCGGTGAAGTCGAGCGTTTCCCCGGACAGGAGCGCCGCCTCGTCGTGGCGGTAGCCGCACAAGGCGGTGGCCAGCATCAGCGGCACTTCGAACAGGCAGTCCACGTCGGCGTCGGCGCCGCCCTGTTCGTCCTGGGTCGCCTTCATTTCGGCGTGGATGGTGGCGAGCAGCGCGGACGGCGTGCCGTCCACCGCCAGGTGGTACAGCCCTTCCTCGGACAGGTGGACCACGTCCCATAGCTTGGTCCCATCCTTGTACTGGAAGGCGGCGCTGGCCATGACGTGTTCCTCGACCTGGCAGCCGAGCGCCTCGCAGCCTGCGGACAGGCGGGCCATGCCCTCGGCCTGGGTGGCCGGGTGCGCCATGTCCTTGAAGACCAGCAGGTAGCCGCCGCCCGGCAGGTCGGCGCCGGATACCGGGCTCTCGTTCAGCTCATCGGGCTCGCCGGTATCGGCCAGCGACAGCTGGGCAAGGATGTCGTCTTTCGATTTGCCGCGTATCGCGATCCAGGCAAGGGAAAATCCCATGTGCTGCGTCCTTTCGAAACCGTTGTCGTTGGGCGCCAGTGTGGAGCAATCGGGCCCGGCTGGCAAATCGATCCCGCTCACTGGTTTCACATTGCCAACAGGAAGCACGTGATGCTACTGTTGGCCTTCCCACGCACACAGCGTTCCCAGATCGGAGAGTACATGAAGCGGGTTACAGGCATCGGCGGCATCTTTTTCCACGCACAAGACCCGGTGGCGCTGCGCGCCTGGTACGGGCGGCATCTGGGCGTCGACGTGCTGGACTGGGGCGGCGCCGCCTTCACCTGGGACGATGCGGCGCGCAAGCCGGACGGCGGGGTGACCATCTGGTCGATCGGCCAGGCCGGCAACGAGCACTTCGCTCCCGGCAAGGCGAGCTTCATGATCAACTACCGGGTCGCCGACCTGGACGCCTTGCTGCAGGCCTTGCGCGAGGAAGGCTGCAACGTCATGGACCAGACCGACGACTCGGAATTCGGCAAGTTCGGCTGGGTCATCGACCCGGAGGGCAATAAGGTTGAACTCTGGGAGCCGCCCGCAGCCCCCCAGGCTTAGGCAGCGCTCAGCCGGCCAGCGCTGCGCGCTGGCGCTCTTCCTGCTCGCGCAGTTCCGGAGTCATGGCTTCGCCGAAGTCTTCCATGTCGAAGATCTGGCGGATCTCGATCTCGGCTTCGCCGCCCGCCATCGGCATCGGCACCCGCTTCACCCAGTCGATCGCCTCT
>NZ_DKJX01000106.1:0-1635 GCF_002454935.1 Massilia sp. UBA6681 | reverse complement strand
GCCTTCGCCGGCCAGCATCACGCCGGCCTTGATCAGCTCGTCGTTGAAGTTGCCCATGTCAGTGAGCAGTTTCTCGTCAGGCATTTCGCCCGCTTCGCTGTGCTTGTCCGCCTTCAGCAAGATCATGAATCGCATCGCATCCTCCGTTTGGGTTGGTTGTTGACACTACGACGATCGGGAAGGCCGGCAATCGACATCGCCGCCCGGATTTTTTTAATTTTTTTCCAGCTGGGCCAGTTCAAGGATCGCATCGAAGGCCGCACACGCCCCGGCGCAGGCCTCGGCGATCTCCACCGGGCCGGTGACATTCGCACGCAGCGCTCCCATGAAGGCGCGCCAGCGCGGGCCCGGGCCGTCCTCGTCGCCGCGCAGATAGCGCAGCGGATGCGGGGCCAGCGGCCCGGCCAGCTTGCCGTACAGGACCGCGCCGCCCAGCTGCGAGCCTTCGATCACGTAGGCGACGCCCCAGCGCCAGGCGGCGCTGGCATCCGCCGGCCAGGCCGGGGCGGGACGCAGCGGCCGGACCTCGGGCATGCGCGGCTCGGCAAGGTCGGCCTGGATCAGGGCCAGGCGTCCGGTAGGCGGCAGCGTGGGTTCGGCCTGGGGGCCGTCGGCAAAGCCGGCCAGCCAGCGTTCGAGCGGCGCCAGCCAGTCGCGCACCATGTGCAGGTGCGCGGCGTAATCGTCGAGGGAAGGAAGGGGTGCGGACAGCGGCAGGCCGCTGTCGAGCCGCTCGTGCCGCGAGGCAGTCGCAGTCCGCAGCGCGGCCAGTACGTCGGTGTCGCGCGCGGAATCGTTGGAACGGTTCATGAAAGCTGGGAAAGCGGCGAATCGTCCATCTTACCAGTTCAGGAGGCCTAGTCGGTCACCGGTTCCGGATATTCCACTGAAAGAATCTCCAGCTCGTCGGTTCCGAGGGGCGTCTGCAGCGTGATGACATCGCCCTCGCGCGCCTTGGTCAGCGCGCGCGCCACCGGCGAGACCCAGCTGATCTTGCCGCGCAGCGGGTCGAGCTCGTCGACTCCGACGATGGTCACGGTGTGCTCCTCGCCCGCCTTGTTGAGGTAGGTGACGGTGGCGCCGAAGAAGACCTGGTCGTTGCCATGATGCACGCTGGGGTCGACCACGAAGGCCGAATCCATGCGCTTGGTGAGGAAGCGGATGCGGCGGTCGATCTCGCGCAGGCGGCGCTTGCCGTAGATGTAGTCGCCGTTCTCCGAGCGGTCGCCGTTCGAGGCGGCCCAGTGCACCACCCTCACCACCTCGGGCCGGTCGACGTCGATCAGCTGCAGCAGCTCGTCCTTGATGGCCTTGTAGCCGGCCGGGGTGATGTAGTTCTTGGCCCCGGCGGGAATCGCCTGGGCCAGCGCCAACGCCTCGGCGTCGTCATCGTCGTTGTCGGACTCTTTTACGAATGCCTTGTTCATCAGCTTATTGTAACGGCAAGCGGCGCCGCCGGCTCACGCTTCCCGTATCATGTACTCCATGAAACGAGCACACGCACGACCCCGGCTGCTCGCGCCCCTGGTCCAGCTGGCGGCGCTGGTGCTGCTCGCCGAGGCCTGGACCTGGGATGTCGGCAGCCGCGCCGCCGCGCGCATGGCCGCCTGGCCGCCGCTGCGCCGGCTCGAGGCG
>NZ_DKJX01000089.1:0-31393 GCF_002454935.1 Massilia sp. UBA6681 | reverse complement strand
CCCCGAGCCCGAGCCCGAGCCCCCTGGCGCGCCTGAAGCGGTCCCCGAGGGCGGCACCGGAAGCATTGGCGGCTCTTCCGGCGCGCCGGCGCCGTCGGCTGATGGCGGCACGCCGGGCGGCGCCCCGGTTGGCGGCGAGCCGGTGACGAGCCCGCTGCCCGATACGAGCACGACCCCAGGCACGCCTGCGCCGACTCCCGGGTTCGAAGCGCCCCTGCCCGGCACGAATCCCGGCACGATTCCCGCGCCCGGTCCCGTGACGCAGCCGCAACCGCAACCGAGCCTCCCTGCGCCGACGCCGCTGCCGCCCGCGCCCCCCGCTCCGGCGCCGGGACCCGTGCAGCCCAAGCCGACGCCGGAGCCACTGCCCCCGCAGGCGATCGTGCCGCCGGCGCCGGTGGAAGTGCCGGAACCCGGCAGCCTCTGGCTGTTCGGCCTGGCGCTGGCCGCGATGGGCGTGCTGCGCCGCCGGCGCAGCACCTAAGCAGCACCTGAGTCCTTCTCAGCCGGGGATCTTCAGGCCGGCGGCCACCGCCGGCCGGGCGCGGAAGGCCTCGAGCGCCGCCGTCACGCGCGGGAAGTCCTGGATCCCCACCAGTTCGCCGGCATCGTAGAAACCGACCAGGTTGTTCACCCATGGGAAGATCGCGATGTCCGCGATCGTGTACTCCTCCCCCGCCACCCAGCGGTGCCTGGCCAGCTGGCCCTCGAGCACGCCCAGCAGGCGCTTCGATTCGTTCGCGTAGCGCTCGCGCGGGCGCTTGTCCTCGTAATCCCGGCCGGCGAACTTGTGGAAGAAGCCGAGCTGGCCGAACATCGGACCGATACCGCCCATCTGGAACATCAGCCACTGGATGGCGGCGTAGCGCCCTGCCGGATCGCTCGGCAGGAACTGGCCGCTCTTCTCGGCCAGGTAGAGCAGGATGGCGCCGGACTCGAACAAGGGCAGCGGCTTGCCGCCCGGCCCGTTCGGGTCGATGATGGCCGGGATCTTGTTGTTGGGGTTGAGCGAGAGGAAGGCCGGCGACAACTGGTCATTGGTCTCGAAACTGACCTTGTGCGGCTCGTAGGGCAGCCCCGTCTCCTCGAGCATGATCGATGCCTTCACGCCGTTCGGCGTGGGCAGCGAGTACAGCTGGATGCGGTCGGGGTGCTGCGCGGGCCACTTGGCGGTGATGCCGAAAGCGCTAAGATCGGTCATGGCGGAAGTCCTATGGGTTGCAGGACTGCCAACGATAGCAAACTTCCGGCTGTCCCGCCGAAGCCGGCCCGCTTCTCCCCTTTAACCGAACAGCTTGTTGGCGGTGCGGGCGATCAGCTCGCCCTGGTGGCGCGCGCCGCCCAGTTCGAGCTCGCTCGGCTGGCGCTGGCCCTGGCCGCCGGCGATGGTCGAGGCGCCATACGGACTGCCGCCGACGATCTCGTCGAGCGTCATCTGGGGCGCGTAGCTGTACGGCAGGCCGACCACGATCATGCCGAAGTGCAGCAGGTTGGTGATGATCGAGAACTGGGTCGTTTCCTGGCCGCCGTGCTGGGTGGCGGTCGAGGTGAAGGCGCCGCCGACCTTGCCGTTCAGGGCGCCGCGCGCCCACAGGCCGCCGGTCTGGTCGAGGAAGGCCGCCATCTGCGCCGGCATGCGGCCGTAGCGGGTCGGCGCGCCGATGATGATGGCGTCGTAGTCGGGCAGCTCGTTCACGGTCGCGATCGGGGCGTCCTGCTCCAGCTTGAAGTGGGCATTCTTCGCGATTTCTTCCGGCACCGTCTCGGGGACCCGCTTGACCGTCACGGTCGCGCCGGCCGCGCGCGCGCCTTCGGCCACCGCATTGGCCATCTGCTCGATATGGCCATAGGTCGAGTAATACAACACCAGGACTTTCGACATGCCTTCCTCCTTGTGGTGATCGTCAAAAGCCCTATTCTGCTGCGAACAGGATTTTTGCGGCACCCGCCAGAAGTTGGACGGCAGCCCCGGTCAGATCCAGTAGATGAAGGCGGCCAGCGCGACCACCAGGGCCACGCGGGTGATGTTGTAGACCGTCTTGTTCCAGGCCTTGAGGCGGCGGCGGTACTGGCCCATGTAGAATGAGATGCGGAACAGCTTGCTCACCAGGCCGACCTGGTCGCCGGTTTCGTTGGGCGAAGCGGCGGCGGTCATCACGGTGCGGCCGAACCAGCGGTTGAAGGCACCCATCCAGCGGTAGCGCATCGGGCGCTCGACGTCGCAGAACAGGATGATGCGGTCGCTCTCGCTGCCGTTGATGGCCCAGTGGATGTAGGTTTCGTCGAAGACCACGCCCTGGCCGTCGCGCCAGCTGTGGCGTTCGCCGTCGACTTCGATGAAGCAGCGGTCGTCGTTGGGCGTGGCCAGGCCCAGGTGGTAGCGCATCGAGCCGGCGAAGGGGTCGCGGTGCGGGTTCAGCTTGCCGCCCGGCGGCAGCTCGGCGAACATCGCCGCCTTGACCGAGGGGATCGATTGCAGCAGCGCATAGGTCTGCGGGCACAGGCGCTCGGCCGACGGGTGGCTGGCGTCGTACCACTTCAGGTAGAAGCGCTTCCAGCCGTTCTTGAAGAAGGAATTGAAGCCGGCGTCGTCGTTCTGCTCGGCCGCCTTGATCTTCTTGAGTGCCAGCAGGTTTTCGGCCTCGGCGCGGATGACAGGCCAGTTTTCCTGCAGGCGCGCCAGTTCCGGGAACTCGCTCACCGGAATGAAGGGGGTGCTCGGAACCCGCGAGAACTTGTGCATGAAGATGTTAATCGGCGCCATGAACGACGAATGGTCGAAGATCTGGCGGCGGAAAGGCAGGCGCACACGGCCACGGAAGTGGATGTGCAGGATCGACAGAACATAAAAACCGACCACGACCCATTTCATTGCGACCTCCGTCCTTGCTGGCTTACCTTGATGAGGGACGCAGGATATCACAACGGCCAGGCAGCCGTCGTCGGCCGGGTGGTAATTTTGGGAAACTATGGCACGCCGGCAACTCCATCCCGGAGCGCCGGCGTCATGGCGGTCCGGCAGGGGCCGGACCCGGGAGAAACGCTACTCAGTGCTGGACCGAGGTGATCGCATACCCTTTTTCGCTGATCTGGCCGGCCACGTTCTCGATGTCGTAGTCTTCCAGCTGGTCGGCGTCGTCCGCGACCTCGATGGCGCGAGCCTCGATTTCCCAGTCGGTGTTGGTCGCTTCTTCAGGGATATTGCGTGCTTCCGGCACTGCCAGGTAAGACAGTTTGCCGTCGGTTTCTGGTCGGCGGTAAATATCCAGGCGCATAGTCGTTTCCTCAAAGTCAAAGCCCGCTTTCCCGATGAAAGCAGGCACTTCCACAGTAGAAGATCGAAACGCTGTCGTCTGTTAATTGACCCACACTCAGCCGCAGGAGGCAGCCGCCAGGCTCAACGGCCCGGCGATGCCCCGAGGATGCGCGCCGGCAGCATCACGATGGCGCGCAGCAATTCGAACACGGCCTCGACCCCGATGCCGAGCAGCCGGAACGGCAGCAAGACGAGCCATACCAGCGGGTACAGCACCAGGGCCAGCAGGGCAATGGGCCAGCACAGGAACAGCAGCAGCAACCATAGCAGGAAACCTAACATTGTTCTCGCTCCTTTGGTGAGTCATCGCTGCAGCTAGCAGTTCTGACAAGACAGGAGCAGGATAAGTTGCTGTGCCGGGATGGACAATCGGTCTGCGACAGACGGGGCAAAAAGCGGGGTGAATGGAGGAAAATGGCGGGCAGGTGGCACCCTGGGCCGCCGGCCGGCTGCTCGCCGGCCGACGCCAGGGAAGGATCAGGCGAAGGCCGCCACCTGCTCCGTCACGCGCTGGTTCACCACCTGGGCCCGCAGCGAAGCCTGCAGCGACGGGATCGAGCCGCCCGCCCGGTACTGGAAGGCCACGTGCACCAGGTCGCCCGCCTCCACCTTCACCGGCTGGGCCAGCGGCAGCGTCATGTAGTGGTTCAGCCAGTCGATGGTAGTCGACTCTTCCTGCACGATGGCCAGCACGTTCTTGGTGATGAAGCGCATGGCGTTCAGCAGGCCGCTTCGCTCCATGACGATGCCACCTTCCCAGGCGAAGACATTGTCGACCGGCTGGTTGAAGTCGATCAGGCTGTACACGGCCGGCTGGCCCAGTTCGATGGTGCCCGGATAGACCACGCCGGTTTCCTGGAACTGCACGATCGGCGCATGGAAGCCTTCGAAGTCGTATTCCTGCTCGATCGGCTGGGCCGCCATGATCACCGCCTCGGGCAGGAACACCGGCAGCGGGCCGCCGAACCGGGCCAGGTAGCGGCGCTTGAAGGATTCGATCACCTCGACCTGCTTTTCGCGCAGCATGGCGACGTGGATCATCTCGCAGATGACGACGTCGACCGGCTCGGGCGGCAGGTAGTCGAAGGCGTCGGCATGGATCACCTCGACCTTGTGGCCGTTCGGGTTGAGCGCCAGGAACTTGCGCGCCTCGCGCACCATATCCGGGTTGAATTCCACGCAATAGACCTTGGAGGCCTTCTGCGCCGCGAAAAAGGACAGCACGCCGGTGCCGCCGCCCAGCTCCAGCACCTTCGCGCCCGGCTTGACCGCGTAGTGGATCGCGGACTTGAAGCTGTGCATCCGGTTCTGGTCCATCAGCATGTTGTGATGGTAGTGCACTGGAATGAACTGCCCCAGGTAGCAGCTTTCGATTTCGCGTTCGTTCAGCATGGTTGGCCCGTCTTCCTTCATGGTCATTGTCCGTGAAGGCATTATGGCCAAGGAGGCACGCGGACCATGCGCGGAGCTGCGGGGTGTTTACCGCTTAGTTCCCAATGGAAATGTAAATTGCTAGCGCTTGAAGCCGGAAATCGCGGCCGCGATGTCCGCCTGGCCGGTGCGTTCGGCGATCTGGGCCGCCGTCAATCCCTCGGTGTTCTTCAGCGCAGGATTGGCGCCCGCCTCCAGCAGCAGGCGCACCATGCCCGGCTGGGCTTCGCGCGCCGCCATCATCAGGGGCGTGTAGGCGCCGCTCTCCTTCGGCGACGGTGCGTCCAGCCTCGCCTTGCGATCGATGAGCAGGCGTGCGATGTCCTCGGCGCCGGCGGCGGCGGCGTAGTGCAGCGGCGTCCAGCCGGCGCGATTCAATTTGGCGCCCTTGGCCAGCAGCGCTTCGGCGGCGCGCCGGTTGTTCTTGAAGGCCGCCATCATCAGGGCCGTGTTGCCGTTCATCGCCTGGGCTTCCAGGTCGATGCCGGGCTGAAGCAGCAAGGCGTCGAACACGCGCATCGAACCCTCGCGTACCGCCAGCACCAGGGCCGGCTCGCCGCCGACCGGGTTGATCTCGTTGGGATTGACCAGCTTGCCGGCCATTTCCTTGACGGCGGACACGTTATCGACCTGCACCGCGCGGAAGAAGCTGGCGAGCTGCTGGGGCGTCGCGGCTTGTGTCCATCCTGCGGCCGTGCCGCCATGCAGTGCTGCTGCCAGCAGGCAGCTCGAGAGGATGGCGCGGCGGGTCCGGGTCATGTCAGGCCTTTGCAGTCTTGAACAGGTTGAAGAAGTTCTCGCTGGTCTGCGCCGCGACATCGCGCAGGGAGACCCCCTTGAGGTTGGCGATGAACTCGCCCACGTGGGCCACATAGCCCGGCTCGTTCATCTTGCCGCGGTAGGGCACCGGCGCCAGGTAGGGCGAATCGGTCTCGATCAGCATGCGCTCGAGCGGCACGGCCCTGGCCACTTCCTGCAGTTCCTTGGCGCTCTTGAAGGTGACGATGCCGGAAAACGAGATGTAGAAGCCCTGCTCCATCGCCGCCTCGGCGACCGCCAGCGACTCGGTAAAGCAGTGCATGACGCCCGCCACGCCGCCGGCGTCGGTGCCGGCGCCCTCTTCCTTCATGATGCGGATAGTGTCGCTCGATGCCGCCCGGGTATGGATGATCAGCGGTTTGCCGGTCTCGCGCGAGGCGCGGATATGGGTGCGGAAGCGCTCGCGCTGCCATTCGAGGTCGCCCTCGAGGCGGTAGTAGTCGAGGCCGGTTTCGCCGATGGCGACGATCTTCGGGTGATCGGCCAGCTCGACCAGCTGCTGCACCGTCGGTTCGGGCGTGTCTTCGTAGTCGGGATGGACACCGACCGAGGCGAAGATGTGCGGGTGCTGTTCGGCCAGGGCCAGCACCTGCGGAAAGTCCGGCAGGTCGACGGAGACGCACAGGGCGTGCGTCACCTTGTTCTCGGCCATCCTGGCCAGGATCTCGGGCATCCGGGCAGCCAGCTCCGGGAAATTGATGTGGCAGTGGGAATCGATAAACATCCCGATATTGTACCCGGAGGGAGGCGAAATGCGGCTCAGGCCACCCGCTTGCCCAGGATGATCAGGTCGCGCTCGATCCCGTCCAGGTTGGCCACGCGCGGGAAATGCGCCCACTTCTCGAAGCCGTACTTGCCGAACAGGGCCAGGCTCGGCGCATTGTGGCCGAAGATGAAGCCCAGCAGCGTGTGCACGTCGACCTTCGGCGCGTGCGCCATCGCCAGCTCCAGGCAGTAGCGCCCGATCCCCTTGCCGCGCGCGCTTTCCGCGATGTAGATCGACACCTCGGCCGTGCCCGAATAGGCCGGGCGCCCGTAGAAATTCGAATAGGAGAGCCAGCCCAGCACTTCCGGTTTCTCGCTTTTGTCGTCGGCGTCATGGATCACCCACAGCGGCCGGCGCTCCGGCGTATGGTCGGCAAACCACTGTTCGCGCGACTGCACAGTGATGGGTTGGGTGTCGGCGGTGACTTCGCGCGAGGCGATGGTCGAATTGTAGATGTCGACGATGACGGGCAGGTCGTCGCGGGTGGCGAGGCGGTGGACGTAGGACGGCATGGAGGAAGACAAGTTAAGCGCAGCTGATGAAAAACCAGCAAGGATTAGAGAAACTGAATTAGAGCGTATGGGTGGCGCGCGCCGAGCGCAGCGCGGCGCCAAGGATTTCTTCGATGCGCAGCTTGGCGCGCTGCCCGGCTTCGTCCGCCGGGAAGTGCACGCCGATGCCCTGCGCCTTGTTGTTGTTCGCGCCCGCCGGGGTGATCCAGGCCACCTTGCCGGCGATCGGATACTTGTTGGGGTCGTCCATCAGCGACAGGATCAGGTAGATCTCGTCGCCGATTTTATACGGCTTGGTGGTCGGCACGAACATGCCGCCATTCTTCAGGAAGGGCATGTAGGCCGCGTACAGGGCGGCCTTTTCCTTGATCGCCAGCGACAGCACGGACGGCCGCGGCTGCTGCGGGGCCGGGTTTGCCTGCTGCTCTGCGGGGTTGGCGTTCATCGGCTTCCTTTCATGCGCAGCACGAAGTGTACTCAAGCAACATATCTTCGACAAACAATTTTGCCGACAACGGGTGGTCGGCGACGGCGCGGCGCTCGTTGGCGGCCTTGATTGCCCGGTTCAGGCTGCCAGTAGACACCCTGCCGGCCAGGGCCGCAAGTTCGCGCTGGTAGCGCGGGTAATAGCGTATCTTGCCCGACAATTTTACCGAGAACACATCATAGAGCCAGCGCTGCTGCCATGCCACCAGCGCCGGCAAGGACGCTTTCGCCAGCTTCTCGGCGGTGCGCAAGGCGCCATCGACGGCCGGGTTGGCCAGGAAATGCAGCAGCGCTTCCATCTCTTCGCGGCTGCCGGATTCGGCTTCAAGCAGCGCGGCCAGCGGCGCGCCGCCCTGCTCGCGCAGCCAGCTGTCGGCATCCTGCACGCCCTGCTCCTTGAGCCATGCCAGCGCCTCCTCGTGCGAAGGCATCGGCAGCGCGAACTTGCGGCAGCGCGACAGGATGGTCGGCAGCAGGCGGTCCAGGCTGTTCGAGGAAAGCAGGAACACCGTGCCCGGCGGCGGCTCTTCCAGGGTTTTCAGGAGCGCGTTCGAGGCCGGCATGTTCAGGCTTTCCGCCGGGTACAGCACCACCACGCGCAAGCCTTGCCGGTGGGTGGAGATGTTCATGAAGTCGGCAAGGGCCCGGATCTGCTCGATCTTGATCTCTTTCGAGGGCGTCTTGCTCGACTTGGACTTGCCGGCCGGCTCGGCCGCTTCATCGCCTTCGGCAGCCGGCTCGTCTTCCAGCGCTTCCGGGCGCACCCGGCGGTAATCCGGGTGGTTGTTCTGCAGGAACCAGCCGCAGGAGGCGCAGCTGCCGCAGGCGTGGCCGTCCGGGCGCACGTTCTCGCACAGGAGGGCCTGCGCGAAACTTTCCATGAAGCCGGCCTTGCCGACGCCCGCCGGACCGTGGAACAGGATGGCATGCGGCAGGCGCTCGCGCATCTGCTGGAGGCGCGTCCACGCCGCTTGCTGCCAGGGGTACATCGTCACGACTACTTCTCCAATACTTCTGCCAGAATCCGACCCAGCTGCGCCTGGATGGCCGCGATCGTCTGCGTCGAATCGACCACCACGATGCGCTCCGGGAATTGCGCCGCGCGGCGCAGGTACTCCTTGCGGCACTTCTCAAAAAAATCCGCCTGCTCGCGTTCGAACTTGTCGAGCGTGCGGGTGGCGTCCAGGCGCTGGCGCGCCACCTCGAGGGGCACGTCGAACAGCAGGGTCAGATCCGGCTGCAGATCCGGGTGCACCCAGTGTTCCAGCGCTTCCAGCTTGGTGCGGTCCAGGCCGCGTCCGCCGCTCTGGTAGGCGAAGCTGGCGTCGGTGAAGCGGTCCGACAGTACCCAGTCGCCGCGTCCCAGCGCCGGTTCGATCACCCGGGCCATGTGCTCGCGACGGCTGGCGAACATCAGCAATGCCTCGGTTTCCAGGTGCATTTTCTCGTGCAGCAACAGGTCGCGCAGTTTCTCGCCCAGCGGCGTGCCGCCCGGTTCGCGCGAGGAGACCACGGTCTTGCCGCGCGCCGCCAGGAAGTCGGTCACGAAGCCGATGTGGGTCGACTTGCCGGCCCCGTCGATGCCTTCGAAGGTAATGAATTTTCCTGCCTTGCCCTGCTCCGTCATTGGTTGATCCGCCGCTGGTACTGGTTGACCGCCCGGTTATGGTCGTTCAGGTTGTCCGAGAACTGGCTGGTGCCGTCGCCGCGCGCCACGAAATACAGAGCCCCGGTCTTGGCCGGCGCCAGCGCCGCGTGCAGCGACTGGATACCCGGCAAGGCGATCGGGGTCGGCGGCAGGCCGGCGCGCATGTAGGTATTGTAGGGGGTGTCGGTCTGCAGGTCCTTCTTGCGGATGTCGCCGACGTAGCGCTCGCCCATGCCGTAGATCACGGTCGGATCGGTCTGCAGCATCATGCCGGTGCGCAGGCGGTTCACGAACACGCCGGCGATCATGTTGCGCTCGCTCTTTTGTCCGGTTTCCTTCTCGATGATCGAGGCCATGGTCAGGGCCTCGTAAGGCGTCTTGTACGGCAGGCTCGGGTCGCGTCCTTCCCAGGCGGTCTGCAGGTGCTTCATCATGGCCTGGTGGGCTTTCTTGTAGATTTCGAGCTCGGACGAGCCCTTGGCGAACAGGTAGGTGTCCGGGAAGAACAGGCCCTCGGGCGTCTTGTACTCGCTCGAGACCTTCTGCATCAGCTCTTCGTCCGACAGCTTGACGGTGTCGTGGCGCAGGCGCTCGTGGGCGGCGATGGCCGCACGCATCTGGCGGAAGGTCCAGCCTTCGACGATGGTGATGGCTTCCTGCGCGAACTCGCCACGCACCAGCTGGGTCAAGAGGCGGCGCGGCGAGGTATCCGGCTTGAGCTCGTAGCTGCCGGCCTTGATCCGGCCGGCCTCGCCGGTGACGCGCGCCAGGATGTTGAACAGCTGCGGATTGACCGGCACGCCGGCCTTGGCCATCTGCTGGGCGGCCGCGCCCACGCCGCTGCCCGGGGCGATGCTGAATTCGACCGCTTTGCCGCCGGTGTCGAGCGGGCTCTTGGCCCAGTACGAGAAGCCGGCGACCGCGGCCACCGACACGATGACGCCGGTGACCAGGAGTTTTTTGATGAATGCCATATGTTGTTGTTTTGGTTTTTGCCGCGGCTTGGACCCTGAGTTTGGCCGTCCTCGGCGCGATTTTGCCGACATCTTTATAATGAGCCCGTAATGATAAAGCTTATTTGCAAACAGAATTGCTAATACTAACTGGATTTATGCGTAACTGGACAGATACCCTATCCTCGCTCGGCGCCCGCTTCCATATTGACGAAGCCTCGCAGGTGGAAGATTTCGGCCGCCCGCTGGGCGCCGGCGAGCTGGCCGACGGATTCGTGGCCACGGTCACCGACCTCGGCATCATCGCCGCCGAAGGCCCTGATGCCGCCAGTTTCCTGCACAACCAGCTGACCAACGACGTCGAGCACCTCGGCCGCAATGAGGCCCGACTGGCCGGCTACTGCACCCCCAAGGGCCGCCTGCAGGCGACCTTGCTGTACTGGCGCAGCCCCGGCGCCGAACCCGACACCGTCTACCTGCAGCTGCCGCGCGCCATCCAGCCGCCCCTGCAGAAACGCCTGAGCATGTTCGTGCTGCGCGCCAAGGCCAAGCTGCGCGACGCCACCGGCGAAGCCCCGTTTGCCGCCGTGCTGGGCCTGGGCGGGGCCAAGGCCGAGAGCGCCCTGCGCCGCCACGTGGCCGAGCTGCCGGCCGCGCCCTACGGCAAGGTCGACGGCCCGTTCGGCACCGTGATCCGCCTGGCGGACGTGTTCGGCGCCCCGCGCTACCTGTGGCTGACCACGGCCGAAAGCGCGAGTTCCGCGCTGCCGGGCCTGGCCGGCGAGCTGGCCCTGGGCGGCAACCAGGCCTGGCAGCTGGCCGCGATCCACGCCGGCGTGCCCCAAGTTACCCTTGCTACCCAGGAGCAGTTCGTGCCGCAGATGGTCAACCTCGAGCTGCTGGGCGGCGTGAATTTCAAGAAAGGCTGCTACCCGGGCCAGGAAATCGTCGCGCGTAGTCAGTATCTTGGCAAGCTCAAGCGACGCACGGCGCTGGCCACGGTGGCCAACCCGGCGGCGCGCGCCGGCGACGAAGTGTTTTCGATGGCAGACCCGGGCCAGCCCTGCGGCATGGTGGTGAACGCGGCCGCGAACGGCCTCGGCGGCGCCGACCTGCTGGTCGAGATGAAGCTCGATGCGCTCGGCGAAGACGTGCGCCACGGCGCCGCTGGCGGCCCGGCCCTCGCCTTCCAGCACATGCCCTACCATCTCGACGCGCTCGAGCTCTAAGGCATGATCGACCTGTACGTCTACTACAAGGTACGCAGCGAGGACGCAGCCGAACTGGCGCCGCGCGTACGTGCCATGCAGCTCGCGCTCACGGGTGCCGGCAGCGGCGCGCTGCTGCAGCGTCGCCCGGAAACGCGCGACGACGGCCTGCAGACCTGGATGGAAGTCTATCCGGGCGTCGACGCGGCCTTCGGCACGCGCGTCGAACAGGCCGTCCTGGATGCCGGCCTCGCCGGCCTGATCCAGGGACCGCGCCGCTCCGAAGTATTCATTGACCTCCTACCGGGGACCTGACACATGTGCCTGATCGTCCTTGCCTGGCAGGTGCTGCCGGGCGTGCCCATCATCGCTTGCGCCAACCGCGACGAGTTCTACGACCGCCCGGCAACGAAGGCCGCGCCCTGGCCCGAGCATCCGCACGTGATCGCGGGCCGCGACCTGCAGGGCGGCGGCAGCTGGATGGGTGTGACAACGGATGGCCCGAACGGCCCGAAGTTCGCCGCCCTGACCAACATCCGCGGTCCCGCCGAACGGCGCGCCGATGCGCCTTCGCGCGGCGAGCTGGTGGCCGGTTTCCTGACCGGTTCGCAGTCGGCGGCCGACTACCTGGACAGCATCATTGCGCGCGGCGATGTCTACAACGGCTACAACCTGGTGCTGGGCGACCGCGACACCCTGTACTGGTACTCGAACCGCGGGCTGGATGACCCGCGCAACGGCCAGCCGCTCGAGCCGGGCCGCATCTACGGCATCTCGAACGGCCTGCTGGACGCGCCCTGGCCCAAGGTACTGCGCACCAAGGCGCAGTTCGCCAGCCTGCTGTGCCAGGCGGCGCCGGAAGACGCCTATTTCGAGATGCTGGCCGATACCACCCGCGCGCCCGACCTGCGCCTGCCGGAAACCGGCATGCCGATCGAGGTCGAGCGCATGCTCTCGCCGGTGTGCATCGAGATGGAAGGCTACGGCACCCGCACCTCCACCGTCGTCAAGCTGTACCGCGAGGGCGAGCCGGAACTGCACGAACGCGTGGTGCAGCCGGACAGCACGCCGGCTTGAGCGTGTCAAACGCGCCGCCCGCGCCCGGCACGGGCGGCGCGCGTGAATGAATCGCGCGCCTAGCGGCGCCCGGCGACGCCGGCCTTCAGCATCTCGGTGATCTGCGGCGTCGCCGCATACGGATCCGCCGGCTCCTTCCCCTGCACCATCGCCTCGAAGCGCTCCACCGCCGCCCCCAGCGCCTGCGGGTGCGAATAGATGTAGAAGCGCTCCTCGCGGATGCCTTCGAAGGTGAGGCGCGCCACGTCCGCCGCCGTCAGCTTGCCCGACTCGACCGCCTTCTCGGTCAGCATCTGCGCCGCCATCTGGCTGGCCGTGCTGCGTTCATGGCTGGCCAGCTCGTCTGGCCGGTTGCGCTCGGAATGCGCGATCCCGGTCGGCACGAAGTAGGGACACAGCACCGAGGCCTTGACCGGCGCATCGACCAGCTTCAGGTCGTGGTGCAGGGTTTCGGTGAGCGCCACCACGGCGTGCTTGGAGACGTTGTAGATGCCCATCGCGGGCGGCGTGAGCAGCCCCGCCATCGAGGCCGTGTTCACGATATGGCCTTCGAAACCGGGGTCGCGCCGGGCGCACTCGAGCATCACCCGGGTGAACACGCGCACGCCGTGGACCACGCCCATCAGGTTCACGCCGAGCACCCATTCCCAGTCCTGCTCCGAGTTTTCCCAGACCAGGCCGCCGCAGCCGACGCCGGCGTTGTTGAAGACCAGGTGCACATGGTGAAAGCGCGCGATCGCCGCGTCGGCCAGTTCCTGCACGTGCGAGGCCTTGCTGACGTCGCACACCATCGACAGCACCTCGGCGCCCGCTGCCAGCAGCTCCTCGGTCGCGTGCTCGAGCGCCTTGGGCTGGACATCGGCCAGCACCAGCTTCATGCCCAGGCCGGCGGCGGTGTTGGCGAACTCGCGCCCCAGGCCGCTGGCGGCGCCGGTGATGACGGCAACCTTGCCGCGAAAGTCCTTCATGTTCCCTCCCCCTTGTTGATCAGACCGCGGACACGCCTCCGTCGACGGCCAGCGTCTGTCCCGTGATGTGCTTGCCGGCGTCGGATGCAAACAGCACCACCGCGCCCTTCAGGTCCTCGTCGTCGCCGAGGCGCATCAAGGGCGCATCCTTGGCCAGGTTCTCGGCGCCGAACGCGGCCAGCACGCCCTTGGTCATCTTCGACGGGAAGAAGCCCGGCGCGATCGAGTTCACGGTAATACCATAGCGGCCCCATTCGCCGGCCAGCGCACGGGTGAAATTCACGACAGCGCCCTTGGAGGTGTTGTAGGCGATGGTCTGCATGGTGCCCGGGGGATTGCCGGCCAGGCCGGCGATCGAAGAGATACTGATGACACGTCCGTAGCGGCGCGGGATCATGGACAGCTTGGCGACCGCCTGGGTCACCAGGAAAATGCTGCGCACGTTCAGGTCCATCACCTTGTCCCAGGCCTCGATCGGATAGTCCTCGGCGGGGGCGCCCCAGCTGGCGCCGGCATTGTTGACCAGGATGTCGACATGGCCGAGGCGCGCGATGGCGGCCTGCACGAAGCGCTGGACCTCGGTTTCCATCGAGAGGTCGGCGGCGATGGCGCCGGCGTCGATGCCGCGGCTCGTCAGGTGGGCGACGGCCTCGTCGAGCTCTTCCTGCTTGCGCGCGGAGATGAGCACGCGGGCGCCCTGCTCGCCGAGGGCTTCGGCCATCTGCAGGCCGAGGCCGCGCGAGCCGCCGGTGACGATGGCGGTCTTGTTCTTGAGAGAGAAGAGTTCCTGGGTGGTGCGCATTCGTTGTCTCCGTGTTCTTACTGGGCAGTTTAGCTGCCGCGTTCTTTGGAAAGGAACCTGGATTCCCGCCTGCGCGGGAATGACGGTTTTGCGGCCAGCAATGTCAGATACGTCGTTCCCGCGAAGGCGGGAACCCAATTTTGACTGCGTCAGGGAGACGCCTGCTTACACCTCGTAATCCATGCACTGCCGCCCTTCGCGCACCGCCCCGATGAAGGGCACCACTGCCTTGTGCGTCGGGTGCTCGATGTAGGCTTCCAGCGCCGCCTTGTCCGCGAATTCGGAGTACAGCACCACGTCGTAGGTCGCTTCCAGCCCCGGCTGCGCCAGCACCACCTCGAACTTCAGCTGGCCCGGCACGATGTCGGCGCACTCGTCCAGCCGGCGCTTCATTTCGCGCGCGTTGCTCAGCTTGTCCGCGCCTTCGGCTTCATCCTTCAACTTCCACATCACGATATGTTTCAGCATTCTTCCATTCCTTGGATTGGGGGTGATCGAGGATAGCATGATAAGTACGGTCGTTCGTAAATATTTTGGCAAGTCACATTGCGCGCCGCACCAAGCCCAGCCCCAGAGTGTAAACACAGGAATCACTGTCCAGTTGCTGCAATTGCACAGCTCGTCTGTAAGCTCCTTGTAAGTTTGGAGTAATTATCGTGTAAGGAAACCGGCACACACTCCGCGACAGCTGACAAACAATCAGCATTTCCGGTGACACTAAAACCTATACGGAGACACACATGGCAATTACACCCGGCATGACCGCCGGAGGGAAAGCTGCACCTTCCTCCGCCGGGATCACCAAGGAAGAACGGAAAGTCATTTTCGCTTCTTCCCTCGGCACGGTATTCGAATGGTACGACTTCTACCTGTACGGTTCGCTCGCTACCATCATCGCCAAGCAGTTCTTCATCGGCGACCCCACCACCACCTTCATTTTCGCCCTGATGGCCTTCGCGGCCGGCTTCATCGTGCGCCCCTTCGGCGCGCTGGTGTTCGGCCGGCTGGGCGACATGATCGGCCGCAAGTACACCTTCCTGGTGACGATCCTGATCATGGGCGCCTCGACCTTCTTGGTCGGCCTGCTGCCGAGCCATGCAAGCATCGGCATCGCGGCGCCGATCATCCTGGTCACGCTGCGCATCCTGCAGGGCCTGGCGCTCGGCGGCGAATACGGCGGCGCCGCCACCTACGTGGCCGAACATGCACCGCACGGCAAGCGCGGGCTGTTCACGGCCTACATCCAGACCACCGCGACGATCGGCCTGTTCCTGTCGCTGATCGTGATCCTGAGCACCCGTACCGCCATGGGCGAGGAAGAGTTCCAGGCCTGGGGCTGGCGCATTCCCTTCCTGATCTCGGTGGTCCTGCTGGGCATCTCGGTGTGGATCCGCCTGTCGATGAACGAGTCGCCGGCCTTCGCCAAGATGAAAGCCGAAGGCAAGACCTCGAAGGCCCCGCTGTCGGAAGCCTTCCTGAAGCCGAAGAACGCCAAGGTCGCCTTCCTGGCCCTGGCCGGCCTGACCATGGGCCAGGCCGTGGTCTGGTACACCGGCCAGTTCTACGCCCTGTTCTTCCTGACCAAGACCCTGAAGATCGACGAGCCGACCGCGAACATCCTGATCATGATCGCCCTGGCCCTGGCCACGCCCTTCTTCATCTTCTTCGGCGCGCTGTCGGACAAGATCGGCCGCAAGTGGATCATCCTGGGTGGCTGCGTCATCGCCGCCGCCACCTACTTCCCGATCTTCAAGGCGATCACCCACTACGGCAACCCGGCCCTCGAACGCGCGATCCAGACCGCACCGGTCGTGGTCGTCGCCGACCCGGCCACCTGCCACTTCCAGGTGGACCCGACCGGCACCAAGAAATTCCCGTCCTCGTGCGACATCGCGACCCGCATGCTGACTGCCGCTTCGGTGAGCTACAACATCCAGGAAGCGCCAGCCGGTACCGTGGCCTCGGTCAAGGTCGGCGACACCACCTTCCAGTCCTTCAATGCGGTCATGACGCCGGATAACCTGAACTTCGACGCCGCCTCGAAAGCCCAGGAAGACGCGCTCAAGAAGCAGGTGACCGGCGCGCTGAAGAGCGCCGGCTATCCGGACAAGGCCGACCCGGCCGCCATGAACAAGCCAATGCTGGTGCTGCTGCTGTTCATCCTGGTACTGTACGTGACTATGGTGTACGGCCCGATCGCGGCGATGCTGGTGGAGATGTTCCCGACCCGCATCCGCTACACCTCGATGTCCCTGCCCTACCACATCGGCAACGGCTGGTTCGGCGGCATGCTGCCGACCGTGACCTTCGCCCTGGTGGCCTTCAAGGGCGACATCTACTACGGCCTGTGGTATCCGATCATCATCGCGCTGGCGACCGTCGTGATCGGCGGCCTGTTCATCCGCGAGACCAAGGATAACGACATCTACGCGCACGACTGAGCAAGCGTCAGTCGAATGGCAAATGCCGCTGGAGACAGCGGCATTTTTTTGACCGGTGCCGGCCGCCTAGCGCTTGGCCGGATCGAGCAGCTTGCTCTTCGGCGCGATCAGCACGATCGCCAGCCAGCCGAGAAAGCCCAGGACGCGCCAGATCGTAAAGAAGCACAGGAAGTACACCAGCCACTGCGCCCAGTTTTCCCGCGATCCCATCCCCGCCTCCCGCAGCAGCGGGAAAGTCAGCAAGGCGCTCAAGAAACCCATGGCGGCTGCGAACCACCAGGTGCGACCAAGGCTCGTCGTCATCACATCGGTCATCCTCATCTCCATCCGGTCGAAACGGGAACGATGTTAACACCCTGGCCGGCGGATACACTCACCAATCCTCACGCTCAATCCTCGCGCAGCTCGACGCCCGCCAGCTTCCAGCTCCACAGCCCGTGCCGGTCCAGCACGAAGGCCACGCCGCCGCCGTCGGCGCGCTCGACCAGCACCTGGTTCCAGCTGCGGTAGGAGACGTCGTAATTGAGCTTTTCGCGCGGTGCTTCGGCGGCCGGCTGGGACGGCGCCTCCGGCCTGGGCTGCACGCGGATGTCGCCGGCCTCCAGCATGGCCGCCACGCCCTCCGGCGAGACCGCGGCATCGACGACCGGGTCGATCACCGCCAGCGCCATCCGTCTTCCGAAGTCAGCGAACGGATTGGAACGCGATTCTGCCAATGCGCCTGCCGCGCCCAGCCGGCGCATGACCTGGACCTTGACGCTCTCGCGCAGCTTCGGGAAGTCGACGTAGCGCGACAGGGCCTGGGCGTCGCGCGCCTCGACGGCGGCGCGCATCTGGTACAACTGCCAGTGCGGGCTGGCCCAGGTGGCCAGGGCAAGCGCGGCGACGACGGCTGCCGCCACGATCGGAAGTGCTTTCTTCTTCATGCCGCTCAAGCGCCGAAACCCTTGCCCTCGGCCGCCAGGCGCTCCAGCAGCGGCGCCGGTTGCCAAGCGTCGCCATGGCGGCCCTGGGCGTACCGGCGGATCGCTTCCAGCACCTTCGGCAGGCCGACCGACTCGGCATGGAACATCGGGCCGCCCCGGTGCAGCGGGAAGCCGTAGCCGCTCAGGTAGACCATGTCGATGTCCGAGGCGCGCAGCGCGATGCCCTCTTCCAGGATCTTCGCGCCCTCGTTGACCAGGGAGTACACCAGGCGCTCGACGATTTCGGAATCATCGATCCGGCGCCGCTCCAGCCCCAGGTCGCGCGAATGCTGCACGATCATGTCGTTCACCAGCCGGGACGGGGTGGCCTTGCGGTCGCCCGCCCCGTAGTCGTACCAGCCGGCGCCGGTCTTCTGGCCGAAGCGCCCCTGCTCGCACAGCAGGTCGGCGGTCTTCGAATAGGCGATGTGCGGCGATTCGATGGCGCGGCGCTTGCGGATATACCAGCCGACGTCGTTGCCGGCCAGGTCGCTCATGCGGAACGGCCCCATCGCGAAACCGAAGCGTTCGATCGCGCCATCCACCTGTTCCGGCAGCGCGCCTTCCTCCAGCAGGAAGTAAGCCTGGCGCAGGTACTGCTCCAGCATGCGGTTGCCGATGAAGCCGTCGCACACGCCCGAGACCACGCCCGTCTTCTTGATCTTCTTGGACAGCGCCAGGCAGGTGGCCAGCACGTCCTTGCCGGTTTCCCTGCCGCGCACGATCTCGAGCAGCTTCATGACGTTGGCCGGGCTGAAGAAGTGCAGGCCGATCACGTCCTGCGGGCGGGAAGTAGATGCGGCGATGCGGTCCAGGTCCAGGGTCGAGGTATTCGAAGCCAGGATCGCGCCCGGCTTCATGGCGTCGTCGAGCTGGCGGAACACCGATTCCTTCACGCCCATGTCTTCGAACACGGCTTCGATCACGATGTCGGCCTGGGCGATGTCGGCATAGGACAAGCTGCCGGTGATCAGGCTTATCCTTTGCTCGCACTTCTCCTGCGTCAGCTTGCCCTTCCGGACCGTGTTCTCGTAGTTCTTGCGGATGGTCGCCAGGCCCTTGTCCAGCGCTTCCTGCTTGGTTTCCAGGATAGTCACCGGGATGCCGGCGTTCGCAAAGTTCATCGCGATGCCGCCGCCCATGGTGCCGGCGCCGACCACGGCTGCGCGCTCGATTTTCCGCAGCGGCGTATCCGCCGGCACGTCCGGCACCTTGCTGGCCGCGCGCTCGGCCATGAAGGCGTGGCGCAGGGCCTTCGATTCCGGCGTCTGCATCAGGTGCAGGAAACGCTCGCGCTCGAAGGCCAAGCCTTCCTCGAACGGCTTGCTCACGGACGCGGCGACGGTCTCGACGCACTCCAGGGGCGCCGGGAACGGCCCGGCCATCGCCTTGACCTTCTCGCGCGCGGCCTGCACGAAGGCGTCGGGGTTCGGGTAATCGACGGCCCGGTCGCGCACTTTTGGGAGTGGACGGATGTCCGCAACCTTGTCGGCGAAAGCCACGGCTGCGCCGATCAGGTCGGTCCCGGCCGGGAAGACCTCGTCGAACAAGGCCGTGCCGGCCAGCTTTTCGGACGCCACCGGAGTGCCCGACACCACCATGTTCAGGGCCATTTCCAGGCCCAGCACGCGCGGCAGGCGCTGGGTGCCGCCGGCGCCCGGCAGCAGGCCCAGCTTCACTTCCGGCAGCGCGATCTGGGCGCCCGGCAAGGCGACGCGGTAGTTGCAGCCCAGGGCCAGCTCCAGGCCGCCGCCCATGCAGACGCTGTGGATCGCGGCCACCACCGGCTTGCTGCAGTTTTCCACCACGCGGATCAGGCTGTGCAGGGTCGGCTCGGTCAGGGCCTTGGGCGAATTGAATTCGCGGATGTCGGCGCCGCCCGAGAAGGCCTTGCCGGCGCCGGTGAGGACGATGGCCTTGACGGCCGCGTCGGCTTCGGCGCGCCCGATGGCGGCGACGGCGGCGGTCCGGGTCTCCAGGCCCAAACCGTTGACCGGCGGATTATTCAGGGTCACTACGGCAACGCTGCCCTGGACGGTGTAGTCGGCGCTCATGTCTCTTCTTCTCCTTGTAAATGCCCAGGCTGGAACCTGGCTGAACCGCTTAACTATACCTCAACTAAAAGAACGTTCGTGTTATTTTCTGGCGGGGCGGGATGTGCCAGAATACGCGCCTCACACTCCTGTCACACCCCGCACATGGAAAAACTGCTCGCACAACTGATCCGGCTCTACCTCATGCCCGGCCAAGCAACCGGCCAGCATCCAGCCGCCACGCCGCTGGTCTCGGACGACGGCCTGACGCGCGCCATCGTCATCGACTTCCCGCGTGCGGCCGGGGACGAAAGCGGCCACTGGGCCCAACTGTGCGAAGTCGCCAATACCCTGCAGGAGAAGCTGGGCTTCCCGGCCCCGGCGGTGAGCGTCACCGGCGCCGACGCCTTCCGCCTGTGGCTGTCGCTGCGCGAGCCGGTGCCGGTGGCCGACGTGCGCCGCTTCCTCTCCCTGCTGCGTAGTGCCTGGTTCCCGGAACTGCCCCTGCACGCCAGCAGCACGGTCGAACTGCCGCCCTGCCTCCACGGCGCGACCGGCAAATGGGCGGCCTTCATCCATCCCGGCATGGGGGCCTCGTTCGCCGGCGAGGAAGGGCTGGACATCGCGCCGCCCGCTGCGGCCCAGCTGGCTTTCCTGGAAGGACTGGAAAGCATCGCACCGGCGCAGTTCGAAGAAGCGCTGGCCGCCATGCACCGGCCGCGCGAGACCGCGCCCCCACAGGCCCCGCTGGCGGCGCCGCCCGACGGTCTGCTGCTGAAGGACGCGACGCTGGAAGACATCGTGCGCCACCTGCATGCGATGGGGATCGAGCCGAGCTTCCGCCACGTCCTGCCGGGCCGCGCCTAACGGGCAGCTTCATCTTCGGCGCCGGTGTATCCTGTACGCACAGGACACTGGAGCTGTCGCATGAGCGAAGAACAACGCCATATCTGCCTTGGCTTCACGGATGAGCGCTACCCGGAGGGGACCCACATCTGTTACCTCTACAACGACGACGAGGAGCGGCGCCGCATCCTGCCGCTGTTCGCCCGTCATGCGCTGCTCGAGCATGAATGCTTCAATTACCACGCCGACGTGCCCGACGCTGCCGGGCTGCCGGGCGTCATGGCCGAGCTCGACCTGGCGAACGCCGGACGCGGCTTGCCTGGCCGCATCGACTTCGCGACCGCCAGCGAAGTCTATTATCCGGACGGCCGCTTCGATCCGGACGCCATGCTGGCGCGCTTGCGTTCCGTGTACGATCAATGCATCGCCGCAGGCCAGGCCGGCGCCCGCTTCACCGGCGAAATGAGCTGGGCCCTGCGCGGCATTCCAGGTTCCGACCTGATCATCGAGTACGAATCGCGCATCAACGAGCTGGTCAGGGAGACGCCGGTGACGGTGATGTGCCAGTACGACCTGCGCCAGTTCGACGGCGCCACCATGTTCGACGTCATGAGCGTCCATCCGATCCTGATTGTCGCCGGCCACATCCTGCGCAACCCTTTTTACCAGCATCCACCCGCCAGGCATGGACACCACCCCGGGGCATGACAAGGGCGCGCCCAGCGCGGCCGTCCTAGGTCGCCTGCTGGTGATCCAGCAGGCCATCGATGCCCTGCCCGACGACGAGCGCCTGGACGGCTTCGTGCGGCGCGCACTCTCGGGCGTCCCGGGCATCGCCGATGCCCACGTCCACCTCGAGGGGCGGACGACGCCGCCGACCGCGGAGATCGCGGCCCTGCTCGGATGCTGCAAGGGCGGCGCCGGCCCGGCTCCCGCCGGCAACCTGCAGCGCAATATCGGCCACGAGGGGCATTGCTTTCCCATCCGCACGCCCGAGCAGCATTTCGGCTGCCTGGTCGTGCAGATTGCGAACGAAGCGGCCCTGCGCCCCTACCGCGACTTTCTCAGCAATATCTCCAGCACGATCAGCCGGGTGCTGGCGTCGCGCCTGTACGAGGCGCAACTGGTCCGGCTCAACGAGGAATTGCGCCAGGCGCGCGACAGCCTCGAACTGCGGGTCGCCGAGCGCACCCGCGAACTCGAATACCGCGCCACCCACGACCTGCTCACCGGGCTCGCCAACCGGCCGCTCCTGCTCGACCGCCTGCACACCGCCATTTCCCACGCGCGCCGCGACGGGCACGTGATCGTGGTGGTCTACCTCGACCTCGACAGTTTCAGCTTCATGAATACCGGCCTGGGTAATGCTTGCGGCGACGCCTTCCTGCGCGAGACCGCCCGGCGGCTGTGCCGGGTGGTGCCCGACTGCGACGCCGTGGCCCGGATCGGTTCGGACGAATTCGTGATCCTGCTGGCCGGACTCGAGCACGTCGAGCGCAGCAGCCACTGGCTGCACGAGATGCTGGCCGCCGTGCGCGAGCCGCTGCGGCTCGACGACAAGGAGCTGGTGGTCACGGGCAGCATCGGCGCCAGCGTCTACCCGTTCGACGGCGAAGACCCGGAGCTGCTGCTGCGCCGCGCGAACTCGGCCATGCACCGGGCCAAGCGCTCCGGCAAGGACGGCATGCAGTTCTACGCCAGCACCCGCGACGCCGCGGTCGCCGAGCGCATGGAACGCGAAGCCGAGCTGCGCGAAGCGATTCCCCACGGGCAACTGGTGCTGCACTACCAGCCCAAGCTCGACCTGCACACCGGCGCCTGGCGCGGGGTCGAAGCCCTGGTGCGCTGGCAGCACCCGAAGCGCGGCCTGCTGCCGCCCGGCGAATTCATTCCGCTGGCCGAAGAGTCGTCCCTGATCGTGGCGCTCGGCGAGCAGGTGCTGGAGCAGGCCTGCCGCCAGGCCGCCGGGTGGCACCGGGCCGGCCTGCCGGGCAAGTCGGTGGCGGTCAACGTCGCCGCCCGGCAGCTGCGCGACCGCCGCATCGTCGAGGTGGTGGACGCCGTGCTGAAGGACACCAAGCTGGATCCCAGCTGCCTGGAGCTGGAGATCACCGAAAGCTCGATCATGCACGACCTCGAGTACGCATCGACGCTGATGCACGAGCTGAAGGCCCTGGGCGTGCGCACCTCGATCGACGATTTCGGCACCGGCTACTCGAGCCTGAGCGCGCTGCGCTACTTCCGTGTCGACAAGCTGAAGATCGACCGTTCCTTTGTGAAGGAAATCGAGGGCGACCAGAGCGCCGCGGCGGTGGCGCTGGCCGTGATCTCCTTCGCCCGCACGCTCGGCATGAAGGTCAACGCCGAGGGCGTGGAAACGCCCGGACAGGCCTGCTTCCTGCGGCAGCACGGTTGCGACGAGATCCAGGGCTATCTGTTGTCGCGCCCCCTGCCGGCCGAGGAACTCGAAGCCCTGTACCGCAAGGGCGATCCGCCGGGCTGGGATACCCGCCAGGCCTGAACCAGGGGAGGAACCATCCGATGAAGACCGCCGTATTCAGCGCGCGCCGCTACGACAAGACCCTGCTGGCACGCGCCAACCAGGATGCCGGCCACGAGCTGCGCTTTTTCGAAGACCGCCTGACCCTGGCGAGCGCCAGCCTGGCCGAAGGCTGCGAGGCGGTCTGCGTGTTCGTCAACGACAGCGTCGACGCCCAGGTGCTGGCCGCGCTCGCCCGGCAAGGCACGCGGCTGGTGGCGACCCGCTCCACCGGCTACAACCAGATCGACGTGGCGGCGGCCACGCAGCTGGGCATCGAGGTGGTGCGCGTCACGGACTATTCGCCCCATTCGGTCGCGGAGTTCGCGGTAGGCCTGCTGCTGGGCGTGAACCGGAAGATCGCGCGCGCCAGCGCCCGCACCCGCGACGGCAATTTCGACCTCGAGGGCCTGATGGGCTTCGACCTGCACGGCAAGACCATCGGCGTCATCGGCACCGGCAAGATCGGCGTGATTTTCGCCCGCATCATGGCCGGTTTCGGCTGCACCATCCTCGGCCACGATCCCACCCCGAGCCGGGGCTTCGAGGAGGCCGGCGGCAGCTACGTCGCGGTCGACGAGCTGCTCGCGCGCAGCGACGCGGTGTCGCTGCACTGCCCGCTGACGGAGGCGACGCGCTACATCATCAATGCGCACAACCTGGCGCGGCTCAAGCGCGGCAGCATCCTGGTCAACACCAGCCGGGGCGGCCTGGTCGACACCGAAGCCGCCATCGCGGCGCTCAAGAGCGGACAGCTCGGCGGCCTGGCGATCGACGTCTACGAGCAGGAAGCGAATTTGTTCTTCCAGGACCTGTCCTCGACCATCATCTGCGACGACGTGATCCAGCGCCTGGTCTCCTTCCCGAACGTGATCGTCACCGGCCACCAGGCCTTTTTCACGGTGGAAGCGATCGGCCAGATCATGCAGACCACAATCGACAGCATCAGCGCCTTCGAGCGCGGCGAAGCCCTGGTCAACCGCGTGCCGCCGGCCTGACGGCGTCAGGCGGTCGGCAGCCGGTGCTCCTGGTAGATGTCGCGCAGCTTGTTCTTCTGGATCTTGCCGGTGCCGCCGACCGGCAGCGCCTCGGTAAAGACCACGTCGTCCGGGATCCACCACTTGGCCACCTTGCCCTCGAAGCAGGCCAGTAACTCCTCGCGCGAAACTGAAGCGCCGGGACGCTTGACCACCACCAGCAAGGGGCGCTCGGCCCACTTCGGGTGCGCGACGCCGATGCAGGCGGCCTGCAGCACCGCCGGGTGCGCCATGGCGATGTTTTCCAGGTCGATCGAGCCGATCCACTCGCCGCCCGACTTGATCACGTCCTTGCTGCGGTCGGTGATCGCCAAGTATCCGTCCGGATCGATGGTGGCCACGTCGCCGGTCGGGAACCAGCCATCCTGCAGGACGTCCCCGCCCTCGCCGCGGAAGTAGCCCGACACCACCCAGGGCCCCTTCACCAGCAGGTGGCCGTAGGTGGCGCCGTCCCAGGGCAGCTCGCTGCCGTCGTCGTCGACGATCTTCATGTCGACGCCGTAGATGGCGTGCCCCTGCTTGCGCAGCACGGCGCGCCGGCTTTCCGCCGGCAGCGCCAGGTGCTTGCCCAGCAGGGTGCAGGCGGTGCCGAGCGGCGACATCTCGGTCATGCCCCAGGCGTGCACCACCTCGACGCCCAGTTTGTCGATGAGCAGGTCCATCATGGCCGGCGGGCAGGCCGAGCCGCCGATCACGGTGCGCCGGAAGGTGGAAAAGCGCAGGTCGTTCTGCAGCACGTGATTGACCAGGCCGAGCCAGACGGTGGGCACGCCGGCCGAGAACGTGACGCCTTCGGCCTCGAACAGCTCGTACAGCGACTTGCCGTCCAGGGCCGGTCCCGGGAACACCATCTTCGCCCCCGACAGCGGCACCGAATACGGCAGGCCCCAGGCGTTCACATGGAACATCGGCACCACCGGCAGCACGGTATCGCGGGCGGACACGTTGAGCGCGTTGGGCATGGCGGACGCATACGCGTGCAGCACGGTCGAGCGATGCGAGTACAGCGCGCCCTTCGGATTGCCGGTCGTGCCCGAGGTGTAGCACAGGCTGGCGGCCGAACGCTCGTCGAACTGCGGCCAGGCATACTCGCCGGAGGCGGAGTCGACCAGGTCCTCGTAGCACAGCAGCATCGGGATGTCGGTCTCCTGCGGCATGTGCTCGCGCCCGCACATGGCCACATAGCCCTTGATGGTCTTGCAGTGGCGCGCCATCGCCTCGATCGCCGGCAGGAAAGTCAGGTCGAAGAACAGGTACTGGCCCTCGGCATGGTTGATGATGTAGGCGATCTGCTCCGGATGCAGGCGCGGGTTGATCGTATGCAGGACCGCGCCCGAACCCGACACCGCGTAGTACAGCTCCATGTGGCGGTAGCCGTTCCAGGCCAGCGTGGCGACCCGGTCGCCCATGCCCACGCCGAGCCGCAGCAAGGCCTGGGCCATGCGGCGCGCCCGCGCCTCCAGCTCGCGGTAGGTGGTCCGGTGGATGTCGCCCTCGACCCGGCGCGAGACGACCTCGCTGGCGCCGTAGTGGCGGGCGGCGAACTCGATAATGTTCGAGACCAGCAGCGGCTGGTCCATCATCTGCCCCATCAGGGGACTGGCCGGGTAAGCGTTCACAGCAGCGTTCATCAGGTCTCCATGTACTTAGTACAACAAATTCCGAGTTTCAACTCCCAGTTGTGCTGTCGTCAACGCAATTCGATTGCGCGCCGCAGCATGGCCGGATGCAGCCGTGCGCCGATGGAATCGGCCCGGTACGGTAGAATCCTGCCAATACCACACGCATAAGCGTGCCGACCGCCTACCGAAGGAGCTGCCATCACTGCTGACGAACTCCCCTTCAACAACTCGTTTGCCGAGTTGCCGCCGGCCTTCCATACCCGGCTGATGCCGACGCCCTTGCCGGCGCCCTATTTCATCGCTGCCAGTGCACCCGCGGCGGCGCAGGTAGGGCTCGACCCGCAGGCGCTTGCCGGGGACGATTTCGTCGACGTTTTTACCGGCAACAAGGTGGCGGTGCGTTCCCAGCCACTGTCAGCGGTCTATTCGGGCCACCAGTTCGGCGTCTGGGCCGGCCAGCTCGGCGACGGACGCGCGATCACGCTGGGCGACCTGCCGGGCCCGAACGGCACTATGGAAGTGCAGCTCAAGGGCGCCGGCATGACGCCCTATTCGCGCATGGGCGACGGCCGCGCGGTGCTGCGCTCCTCGATCCGCGAATTCCTGTGCTCGGAAGCCATGGCGGCGCTGGGCATTCCGACCACCCGCGCCCTGATGCTGACCGGTTCGCACCAGCGCGTCATGCGCGAAACCGTCGAGACCGCCGCTGTGGTGACGCGGATGGCGCCGACCTTCGTGCGTTTCGGTTCCTTCGAGCACTGGCATTACCGCGGCAAGCAGGATGAACTCAGGATCCTGGCCGACTACGTCATCAAAAACTGGTATCCGGAATTCCTTGGCGCCGTCAATCCCTACAAGGAACTGCTGGCCGAAGTCACGCGCCGCACGGCCCACATGATCGCCGGCTGGCAGGCGGTCGGCTTCATGCATGGCGTGATGAACACCGACAATATGTCGATCCTGGGCCTGACGCTCGACTACGGGCCCTTCGGCTTCATGGAAGCGTTTGACGCCAACCACATCTGCAACCATACCGACCAGGGCGGTCGCTATTCCTATGCCAACCAGGTGCCGGTGGGGCACTGGAACTGCTACGCGCTCGGCAATGCCCTGCTGCCGCTGATCGGCACCCCGGAGGACACCGAGGAAGCGCTGGACGTCTACCGCCCCGCCTTCGGCGCCAGGCTGGACGAACTGCTGCATGCCAAGCTCGGCCTGTTCGACGCGCGCGACGAAGACAGCGCCCTGTTCGACGACATGTTCAAGCTGCTGCAGGCGAATCACGCCGACTTCACGCTGTTCTTCCGCCGCCTGGGCGACTTGCAACGCGAGGGTGGCGTGGAACAGGATGCGCCGGTGCGCGACCTGTTCCTCGACCGCGAAGCCTTCGACGCCTGGGCCGGCCGGTACCGCGCGCGCCTGCGGCTCGAAGACAGCAGCGACGAACTGCGGCGCGCCGCGATGCACCGCAGTAACCCGAAGTACGTGCTGCGCAACTACCTGGCCCAGACCGCGATCGAACAGGCCCAGAACGGCGATTTCAGCGGCGTGCACAAGCTGCTCGCCGTCCTGGAGCGCCCCTTCGACGAGCAGCCGGAGAACGAATCGTATGCGGCCCTGCCGCCCGATTGGGCAGCCCACCTCGAGGTGAGCTGCTCGTCCTGAACCACCAGAAACAAGAGACTCAAGAAGGAACCGTCATGAACGACAAAGTGACCAAGAGCGACGCCGAGTGGCGCGCCCAGCTGGACCCGATGGAATACCAGGTGACCCGCCACGCCGCCACCGAGCGCGCCTTCACCGGCAAGTACTGGGACCACCACGAGCACGGCATCTACCACTGCGTCTGCTGCGATACCCCGCTGTTCGAATCCGACGCCAAGTTCGACTCCGGCTGCGGCTGGCCGAGCTATTTCAAGGCGCTCGACCCGGATAATGTCATCGAGAAGGTCGACCGCAGCCACGGCATGCTGCGTACCGAGATCATCTGCGCCATCTGCGACGCCCACCTCGGGCACGTGTTCCCGGACGGTCCGCCGCCCACCGGCCTGCGCTACTGCATCAACTCGGCGGCCATGCGCTTCGAGCCCCTCTGAGGAAGGCGGAGAACTCAATGATCAAGTTCCTGTTCGACATGCTGCCGGTGATCCTGTTCTTCGGCATCTACAAATATGGGGAAAACAACCAGGAATGGGCCCACGGGCTTGTCACCGATCACCTTGGTTTCCTGATCTCGGGCGGCGCGGTGCCGGCCGCGCAGTCGCCGATCCTGCTGGCGACGGCGGTCACGATCGTCGCCACGGTGCTGCAGATCGTCTACCTGCTGGCGCGCCGCCGCAAGGTCGACGGCATGCTGTGGCTGTCGCTGGGCGTGGTGGTGGTGGCCGGCGGCGCCACCATCTACTTCCACGACGACACCTTCATCAAGTGGAAGCCGACCATCCTGTACTGGGCCTTCGGCGTCGCCCTGCTGCTGGCGCAACTGATCTACCGTAAGAACCTGATGCGCTCGGCGCTCGGGGGCGCGATGAACCTGCCGGACGCGGTCTGGACCCGCGTCCTGTATGCCTGGATCGCCTTCTTTATCGGGCTGGGCCTGCTGAACCTCCTGATGGCGTTCGTGGTCTTCCGTAGCGATACCGGCGCCTGGGTCAGTTTCAAGCTGTTCGGCATCAGCGGCATCCTGTTCGCCTTTATCATCATCCAATCGCTGTTCCTCTCCAAACATATCCAGGAGGATGCTCAAAATGGAAGCTAACCGTACCGAACGCCTGCGCGAGCGCCTGCAGGCCGAACTCAGCCCGACCGTGCTGGACATCACCGACGACTCGCACCTGCATGCCGGCCACGCCGGCGCCGCCTCGGGCGGCAGCCATTACAGTGTGAAAATCGTATCGGAGAAGTTCCAGGGCCTCACGCTAGTCATGCGCCATCGTCTTGTGTATGATGCCGTTCACGAAATGATCAACAAGGCGGAAATCCATGCGCTGGCCATCACGGCCCTCGCACCGTCGGAATCGCCTTGAACTCATCTTCAGTCTACTTTAAGAATAGTGGCCGACAATCTGTAACGCTAAGTACCAGAACTTGAAGTACAAGAACTAATCAAATCTCGTCCAAGCACCCCTCCCACAGGAATTCCAGAAATGACTTTTAAGCCAGCACGCCTGCTGTTAGCGCTGATCGCCGTGTCCGCAGCACCCGCCTTTGCGCAGAACCTCGCCGTCGTCAACGGCAAAGCCATCCCGACCTCGCGCGTCGAGGAAGCGGTCAAGCAGCTGGTCGCCGCCGGCCAGGCCCAGGACAATCCGCAAACGCGCCTGGCCATCAAGGAAGAGATGATCGCCCGCGAAGTGCTGATGCAGGAAGCCATCAAGCAGGGCTACGACAAGAAGCCGGAAGTGCGCGCCGCCCTCGACAACGCGCGCCAGGCCATCGTCGTGAACCAGCTGGCCCGCGACTACATCCAGAAGAACCCGGTGACCGACGCCGAGATCAAGGCCGAGTACGACCGCTTCAAGGCCCAGACCGGCGACAAGGAATACCACGTGCGCCACATCCTGCTCGATACCGAAGCCGATGCCAATGCCGTGATCGCCAAGATCAAGGCCGGCAGCAAGTTCGAAGAGCTGGCCAAGCAGTCGAAGGACACCGGCACCGCCAACAACGGCGGCGACCTGGACTGGGCCACCCCGTCCTCGTTCCCGCCTGAATTCGCTGCCGGCTTCACCGGCCTGCAAAAAGGCGGCGTCACCGACAAGCCGGTGAAGACCGCCAACGGTTTCCACGTCATCAAGCTGGACGACACCCGTGCGGCCAAGCTGCCGTCGCTGGAAGAAGTCAAGCCGCAGATCCAGGACGCCCTGGCTCAGAAAAAGCTGGCTGACTACCGTGACCAAATGGTCAAAAAGGCAAAGGTGCAGTAAGATGTACTACCGCCGGTGCCTGATGGCACCGGTTCTTGCCGCCTGCGGCGAACTTTTTCGTGTTTAGATAGGACCTTAACAATGATTTTGAAGCCAGCCCGCCTGACTTTGGCAATCAGCTTGGCCACGGCCGCGATGATCGCCGCGCCTGCTATTGCGCAGAACGTCGCCACCGTCAATGGCAAGCCCATCCCGGCGGCAAAGGTTGACCAGCTGGTCAAGCAAGTGGTCGCGCAAGGCCGCGCCACCGATTCGCAACAGCTGCGCGACGCCATCAAGAAAGACCTGATCGGCCGCGAAGTCCTGATCCAGGAAGCCGACAAGCAAGGCATCGGCGGCCGCGCCGACGTCAAGGCAGCGATCGACAATGCCCGCCAGAGCATCATCATCAACGCCATGCTGGCCGACTACGTCAAGAAGAACCCGATCAAGGATGCCGACATCAAGGCCGAGTACGACAAGTACAAGGCACAGGTGGGCGACAAGGAATACCACGCACGCCACATCCTGGTCCCGACCGAAGACGAAGCGAAGTCCATCATCACCAAGCTCAAGAGCGGCTCCAAGTTCGAAGACCTGGCCAAGCAGCATTCGAAGGACGGCTCGGCTGCCAACGGCGGCGACCTAGACTGGGCAAGCCCGGCCAACTACGTGCCTGAGTTCTCGAAGGCCATGGTTGCCCTGCAAAAAGGCGCCATCACCGACACTCCGGTCAAGAGCCAGTACGGCTTCCACGTGATCAAGCTGGAAGACGTGCGCCAGGCCAAGATCCCGGCCCTGGACGAAGTCAAGCAGCAGGTCGCGGAATCGCTGCAGCAGCGCCAGCTGGCGCAGTACCGCGAAAGCCTGGTCAAGAAGGCCAAGATCCAGTAAGCACGGTCTCACCGAACGAAAAAGCGCTCCCGCGGGAGCGCTTTTTTATTGCCCGATGCCCTGCTCAGTGTTCGTCATAGAGCAGCCTCCATATTTTCCTTATGGAATGCGCAAGCGCGCGCTTCGGAACCCTCCTACGGGAGCACGGAGCGTGCGCCTATTCAGGCTCCGGCACGGTTGGCTAAGATCATCAACATGGACAACCGAACAGGAGACCAGCATGAGCAACGAACAACACACCCAGCATGGACCAGCACTCGACGGTGGCCGTGAAGGCCCGGGCGACACCAGCGGCTTGCCAGGCGGCGCCGGCGCCGACCAGTCCACCGAGGCGGTATGGCGTTACCAGGTGCCACCGCCGGGCAGCGGTACGGGCGCCGACCAATCGAATGCAGGTCACTACACGCCGAATGCGGCTGGCCACGGTGGCGGGATCGTCGAGGCGCCGGCCGAGAGCAACGTCAACGCACCGGGGCGGCCGCTCAGCGGCGCCGGCAGCGCCACCGATCCCGCGCCAGGCACCATCGGCGGCATCGAGGCCAGCAGGGAAGCCCAGGCCACGGGCGGCGCGGCTGGCGGCCCTCCTGACGACGCCAGCAATGCGGATGGCAACATGAGCGGCTCCGCCGGCACCGACCGTAGCTGACTCCGCCATTTGCTTCGGGCGCTTCCTCCATAGCGCCTGTTTTTTCTCTTGACGGCTACTATCGGGCCGTTTGATCCACAGGAGGACGACATGGACAAGGAACAAGCGAAAGCAGCACCCGCCAGCCAGGACGGCAAGAACGCCTCCCAGGGCGGACTGTGGCAGTACGAGGTGCCGCCCCAGGATCCGGGCGCAGGCAGCGTGCAGTCGAACGCGGGCCATTACACGGGCGGCGCCCATGGCGGCGACAGCCAGCAGGGCGACTTCCTCGCATCACCACCGGAAGCGAATGCGATGCCCCCAGGAGCGCCGCAGACCAGCCGCGGCAGCGCCAGGCAAGGCGGCGCGGATCCGCAGACCCAGCCGATGCCGGGCGCCGGCGGCGGTAGCGGCGGCGCCGGGCTGGTCCCCGAACCCGGGGGTGCCGGACAGCTGCGGGACGGCGACGCCGAAGCTGGCCACGAGCGGTGCGAGCGGGA
>NZ_DKJX01000117.1:0-45877 GCF_002454935.1 Massilia sp. UBA6681 | reverse complement strand
TAGCCGCGTTGTTCAAGCGTGGAGTCAATCCTGATCCGGTGCGCTAGCAGCATCGTGACTCTCCAGCGCCGCGCGCAGCTGGCGGCGGTAGTTGCGCAGCCCGCACAGGCGGCTCGAGAAGCAGTGGACGATCGTCATCAGGTCCTGCACCATCTCCTGCTCGGGCGACAGGCGTTCCTGGTTCAGCACCAGCAGTTCGCAGCCGTGCAAGGCTGCGTGATGCGCGAGCTGGCTCTCGGTCCCTCACGCTCCCAGCGCTGCAGCGTCTTGACCGTGATTCCCAGCAGCTTCGCTGCGTGTCCGATTCCTAAAGTGCTTTCCATGATCATTATTCGACACTTGGGTGCACATTAAGTTCGACTAGGGTCTAGCTACTTGTCCTCGTCCTTGCCCCTGGCCTCGACATGCTTGATGCCGCGCCTGGCAAGGCCCTCCCTCAGCAGGAATTCGATTTCCGCGTTCACGCTGCGCAGATCGCGGGCGGCGAGGCGTTGCAACTCCTCCCACAAGGCCGGGTCTATCCGTAGAGGAAACGCTTTTTTGCCAGGACTTGCCATGCTCTTCGGGTGCTAGTTATAAAGTGTGCCCGTGTTGACGATCGGCTGGGTTTCCTTGTCCGAACACAGCACCACGAGCAGGTTGCTGACCATGGCCGCCTTGCGTTCGTCGTCGAGCTCGACGATGCCCCGCTCGGACAATCCCCTCAGCGCCGCTTCGACCATGCTGACGGCGCCGTGCACGATCTTGGCGCGGGCGCTGATGATCGCCTCGGCCTGCTGGCGACGCAGCATGACCTGCGCAATCTCGGCAGCATATGCCAAATGGGTGAGCTTTGCATCGAGCACCTCGACACCCGCCGCCTCGAAGCGCGCCTGCAGCTCGCGCTGGAGGGCGTCGGCCACCACATCCATGCCGGCGCGCAGCGTGGTTTCGCCTTCCGGCAGGTCCTCGCCTTCGTCGTAGGCATATTGCGAGGCCAGGTGGCGCAGTGCGGCTTCCGCCTGGATCGAGACGTAGCGCTCGAAGTCATCCACGTCGAACACGGCCTGGGCGGTGTCGCGCACGCGCCAGACGACGGCCGCGCTGATCTCGACCGGGTTGCCGCGCTTGTCGTTGACCTTCAGCGTCGGGGCGTTGAAATTGCGGGCGCGCAGCGACAGGCGCCGTTTCTTATAGAGCGGAAAGGCCCAGCGCAGGCCTTCGCTGCGGTCGGTGCCGATGTACTTGCCGAACAGGGTCAGGATGGCGCTTTCGTTCGGCTGGAGCATGAACAGGCCGCCCAGGCAGACGGCAGAGAACAGGCCCATCGCGAAACTCAGCAGGATCGAGGGAAACTCCCCTGTTCCAAACAGGAAGAGGGCAGCCAGCAGCAGGACAACGCCGGCAGCGGCTGCCAGGTAACCATTCACGGATGAGAACGCCTTTTCGTGGCGCGTATGTGCTGCGTGCATACTCGACTCCCCTCAGAAAGTAACATCAAAGTGATATCACTTTAGGATCACCAGAAATTATTGTCAAGCAATTCCGACAAGCTTTATGACATCCTGCAAGCGTAGTAGAGTTGCATGTCCCGATTACCGAATGCCGACATGCCGCGCCAGCCCGCCCTCTCCCTCGTATTGAGCCTCCTGCTCGCCGCCTCCGCCCAGGCCCAGGGCCTGTCCGCCACCGAACAGCGCATCCTCGAGCAGGTCAAGGCCTGGCAACCCGAGGCCATCGGGCTGCTCGAGCGCAGCGCCCGCATCAACAGCGGCACCTTCAACCTGGCCGGCGTGCGCGCCACCGGCGAGGTGTTTCGCAAGGAGCTGGAAGCCCTGGGCTTCAAGACCGTCTGGATCGACATGCCGCGCGACATGGGGCGTGCCGGCCACCTGGTCGCCAACCGCATGGGCAAGCAAGGCAAGCGCCTGCTGCTGCTCGGCCACCTCGACACCGTGTTCGAACCCGACGCGCCCGCCCCGCTGTGGGAACGCGAGAACGCCACCACCGCACGCGGCCAGGGCGTGGCCGACATGAAGGGCGGGAACGTGGTCGCGATCGCGGCCCTGCGCGCCCTGCACCGCGCCGGGGCGCTCGAGAACACCACCATCACCGTGGTGTTCACCGGCGACGAGGAAGAAGCCGGCCACCCGCGCGAAGTCTCGCGCCGCGACATGATCGAGCTGGCCAAGCTGAGCGACGTGGCGCTCAGCTTCGAAGGCGCCGTCACCGGTCCGGATGGCCAGCCGATGGCGACCGTCGGGCGCCGCGCCACCGCCTTCTTCGACCTCGACGTCAAGGGCCGGCAAGGCCACTCGCAGGGCGTGTTCGGTCCCGCCGGCTACGGCGCCGTGTACGAGGCCGCGCGCATCCTCGACGGCTTCCGCCAGCAGGTGGTGGAGCCGGGCCTGACCTTCAATCCGGGCGTGATCCTGGGCGGCACCGACGTCACGCTCGACGAGGCCAATGCGAAAGGCACGGCCGCCGGCAAGACCAACGTCGTCGCCAACACGGTGACCGTGCGCGGCGACCTGCGCTACCTCGACTACGCCCAGCGCGACCGCGCCCACGCGCGCATGCGCGAGATCGTCGCGCAGAGCCTGCCGGGCGCCGGCGCCACGATCGCTTTCCGCGATTCCTATCCGCCGATGGCGGTCACGCCGGGCAACCTGAAGCTGCTCGACCTGTATTCGCAGGCCAGCCTGGATGCCGGCCTGGGCGCGGTCGGCGCGGTGCCGGCCACCATGCGCGGCGCCGGCGACATCCAGTTCGTCGCCCCCCTCATCGACAGCCTCGATGGCCTGGGCGCCAGCGGCGGCGCGGCCCATTCGCCCAACGAGCGCATCGACCTCACTTCCCTGGAGCGCTCGGCGATCCGCGCCGCACTGTTGATGTACCGCCTGACGCGATAGATGCCCCGCACGGCTGGCGAAATTCGATGGCAAAGCCAGCCGCTTCGCTGCAGAATAGGCTTGCCGGAGCATTCGCGACCATCCAGGAGGCTGTCATGCGTGCGTGGACATATCTGCTGATCCTTATTTCCTTCTGCATGAGCGCCTGCGGCGGAGGCGGCGGCAATCCCGGCACCACCGGCCGCACCCCGGCGCCGCCGACCGCCACCACCGGTTCGCTGGCGATCACCACCAGCGGCCTGCCCGCCGGCGTGAACGCCTCGGTGCGTGTCAACGGCCCCGCCAATTACCAGCAGGACCTGACTGGCTCGCAAACCCTGTCGAATCTCGCGCCCGGCAGCTACAACCTCGCCGCCGCACCCGTCACCGCGGGCGGCCTCACCTATACGCCCTCGCCCGCCTCGCAAAGCGCCGTCGTCAGCGCCGGCGCCGCTGCCAGCGCCACGGTGTCGTATGCGAACGCGCCAGCGAACATCGCGCTGAGCCAGGTGGCGGCCAACCTCGACAACCCGACCTACCTCACCGCCCCGGCGGGCGACACGCGCCTGTTCATCGTCGAGCGGGCCGGACGCATCCGCATCGTCGACAACGGCACTACGCTTACCGCCCCCTTCCTCGACATCAGCGGCCGCGTCTTCACCGGCGGCGAAGGCGGCCTGCTGTCGATGGCCTTCGACCCGCAGTTTTCCAGCAACCGCTACTTCTACCTCTACTACACCGACCCGCAGCAGAACATCGTCATCGAGCGCTTCAGCGCGGGCAGCAATCCCAACCTGGCCGATCCGACTTCGGGTCTGGTCATCATCCGCATCCCGCACCCCGGTTTCACCAACCATTTCGGCGGCCAGGTCGCCTTCGGCCCCGATGGCAACCTGTACCTGGCCACCGGCGACGGCGGCGGCGCGGGCGACCCGAACCGCAACGGCCAGAACCTGGGCTCCCTGCTCGGCAAGCTGCTGCGGATCGACGTGCGCAACGCCACTGCCGCCCAGCCCTACGCGATCCCGGCCGGCAATCCCTATATCAACCAGGCGGGGCGGCGCGCCGAGATCTGGGCGGCCGGGCTGCGCAACCCCTGGCGCTTCGCATTCGACGGCAGCCAGCTCTACCTGAGCGACGTCGGCCAGGACCGGCGCGAAGAGGTCAATATCGGCCCGGTGTCCGCGGCAGGGCTCAACTACGGCTGGAACACGATGGAAGGCACGCTGTGCTACAACGCCGCCAGCTGCGAGCGCAGCGGCCTGACCCTGCCGGTCTTCGAATACGACCATGGCAGCAACGACGCCAACGGCTGCTCGATCACGGGCGGCTTCGTCTACCGTGGCAGCGCCATTCCCGGGTTGCAGGGACGCTATTTCTATTCCGATTACTGCCGCGGATTCCTGAAGAGTTTCCTTGCTTCGGGCGGCAGTGTCGGCGAGCAGCGCGACTGGAACGTGGGCGACATCGGCAACGTGGTCTCCTTCGGGCAGGACGGCCAGAACGAGTTGTACCTCATGACGTCGCGCGGCATCGTCTATAGAATAGGACCTTCCGCCAACCCATGAGCGATTCATGCGCTTAAAATAGAGAGATGGCACGCTTACAACTTACCTTCCCCGAAGACCAGTTCTACTATTCCACCCCGATGTCGGTACGCGTGACCGACATCAATGCGGGCAACCACCTCGGCAACGACTCGATGATCTCGATGATCTCCGAGGCACGGGCGCGCTTCCTGTTCGAGTTCGGCGTCGCCGAGACCGAGCGCGACGGCACCGGCATCATCGTCACCGACCTGGCTACGACCTACCGCGCCGAAGCGCATGCGCGCGACCAGCTGCTGTTCGAGGTGGGGGTCATGGACTTCAACAAGTACGGCGGCGACATCATCTTCCGCATCACGCGCCCGCGCGACCGCAAGCTGATCGCCATGGCCAAGCAGGGCTTCGTCTTCTTCAACTACAAGTCCAGCCAGGTCGTGATGATGCCCGAGGAGTTCCGCGGCAAGTTCGACCGGGTTAACTGGATCGACTGAGAAGGCTGGCCCGGCAATCGGGCCCAGCGTTTCGGGCCGGGGCTCTCCCGGCCTATCCCCTTTCCGAACCTGGCCTGCCAGGGCTCGTCGTCATTTTCCAAAATAGTTGGAACTTTTCTGCTGCCTCGGCGGAATACAGGTAAGAGATGACGACCATGACCACGATCACCCCCGACACCGCCGACCACGAACTGCTGCGCCTGACGCATGCGGGCCGCGCCGACGCCTTCACGGCGCTGTACCGGCGCCACCAGGGTCCGCTGTACCGCTACGCGCTGATGCGCTGCGGGTCCGCGGACATGGCTGCCGACGTGGTGCAGGAAGCCTTCATGGGCCTGCTCACGAAGCGTTTCGGCTTCGATCCGCTACGCGGCCAGCTGCAGCATTTCCTGTTCGGCGTGGCGCGCAATGTGATCCTGAAGCTGGAGGAAGCGCGCCGGCGCCACGTGGCGCTGCCGGAGCCGCGGGTGGAAGAGGACCAGGACGGCGAGCTGGAGCTCGACCTCGCCTGCGAAGGCGCCGAGCCGCTTGCCCGCCTGCTGGGCAATGAGGCGGCCGAGGAAGTGCGGCGCGCGCTGGCCCTGCTGCCGGCGCACTACCGCGACGTGGTCATCCTGTTTGAACTGCATGAACTGTCGTACCAGGAGATCGCCGCGGTCTGCCAGGTGGATATCGGCACCGTGCGCTCGCGCCTGTCGCGCGGCCGGGCAGCCCTGGCCAAGCGCCTGCAGGCGCACGCACCAAGCGCATGCCTCGCGAATTGATGGAGTAAATGATGGATACCAAGGACAAGCAAGACAAGCTCGCCCCCTGCTTCGCCGCGCTGCGCGGCGAGCTGGCCGGCATCGACACCCCGCGCTGCGTCGAGAAGGAACTGCTGCAGGCCTTCGAGCGCCAGTTTGCACCGACGAAGCGCCGCTGGTACCAGGCCCTGAGCCTGCCCCAATGGGGCACCGCCGGCGCCCTGTGCTCACTGACGGTGGTCGTGCTGCTGCTGGCGCATTCGCCGCACCAGGCCGTGAGCGTGAGCAGCCAGCCCCTGGTCAGCTTCGACAGCGGCGGCGCCTTCGTCGCCCTCGATTCGCTCGAGCGGATCGAGGCCGAACCCGATGCGCGGCTGGTCGAGACCGAGGTGCCGCGCACCGCGCTGGCGCCGCTCGGCGTGCCGGTCAGCCCGGAAAACGCGGCCGACACCGTGCGGGCCGAGATGCTTGTCGCCGCCGACGGCCATCCGCTGGCCGTGCGGCTCAGTTCCACCAACTAGGACCAACGATCTTTACCCACAAGAGGACATGACATGAACAAGAAGATTCTGCTTGCAGCACTGCTGGCCTGCGCCTTCGCCCCGGCCCTGGCCGGTGAGATGGGCTTCGACGAAGAACAGGTCGCCGAGCGCCGCATCGTCACCCGCACCGGCGGCGAACTGCAGGCCGGCCACCCGGACGCCATGAACTTCGTCGATGCCGTGGGCGGCGGCGCCACGATGGTGCACATGTCGCGTGCCCGCATGATCAAGAATGCGCCCTACAGCGCCGAGATGGTGTCGGAGCGCACCCAGACCCTGGGCGACGGCAACCAGATCGTGCGCAAGACCAGCACGATGAGCTACCGCGACAGCGCCGGCCGCACCCGCACCGAGGTGCGCGGCGAAGACGGCGAACTGCGCACCGTGATGATCCACGATCCGGTGGAAGGGGTGCGCTATGTCCTGCGTCCGCGCGACAAGACCGCGATCAAGGTCTCGGCGCCGAACGGCGCGGCCATGGCCGCCGTGCGTGAACAGGCCCGCGCCGCCGCCGCTGCCTCGGCCGCCGAGGCGCGCGTGGCCGGCGCCCAGGCCCGCATCAAGATCGAGGAATTGCGCCGCGAAGGCAAGCTGCCGGAAGGCGAACGCTTCATCATCAAGCAGGTCGAGCGCTCCGGCAGCAAGGCCGGCGAACACAAGGACGTGCAGATCCGCATCGCCCAGGTGGCGGGACCGCAGGCGGCGGCGCGCGTGGCGCCGGTGCTCGCCGGCGCGCTCGGCGACCACAAATGGGCCGGCAAGGCGGAAACCAAAGACCTCGGCACCCGCGAATTCAACGGCGTGAAGGCCACCGGCGTGCAGCGCAGCTACGAGATCCCCGCCGGCGAGATCGGCAACCGCAGCCCGATCGTCGTCAGCACCGAGACCTGGACCGCGCCGGAACTGCAGGCCGTGGTGTACCAGAAGCGCAGCGACCCGCGCAGCGGCGAATTCGTCTACCGCGCCGACAACCTGAAGCGCGAGGAGCCTGCCGCGGCCCTGTTCACCGTGCCCTCGGACTACACGGTGAAGGATTCGGCGGCGCTGGCCAGGGAGGCTGCCGAAAAAGCGGCTGCGGCGCGCGCGAAGGCCGGGAAGAACGGCTGACCAGCCCCCGAAAAAACAAACCGGCGCGTCGGTTCACCGAGGCGCCGGTTGGGTGGATCAGGAAACGATTCAGGACTTCTTCTGCAGGATGGTCTTGTCGAACCACTCCTGGATCATGCGCTTCTCGAAGCGCCGGGGTTCGCTGTCGTGCAGGCGGCTGCCGCGCTGCAGGTAGTTCATGTCCGACAGCTTGGCCTTGCCGCTCTGGATCACCTGGCCGTTGGCGCTCAGGGTGTAGCGCAATTCCATGACCGGCCAGTCCGCCATGCCTTTCAGCACGCGCAGGTCGTTCCCGCCGCGCGTGTTCGGGTATTCACGGCCGGCGAGGTCGATGTCGGTCACGTCCACCGTCAGCTCCTGCCCGGCCGGCAGCGACTTGCCCAGTTCGACAAAATAATCCGCCAGGTCTTCCAGCACTTCCTTGCGTTCCCATGGCGCGAACGGCAGGTCGGAGAACTTGTCGGACTCCACGTAATTGACGGTCACGCCCGCCGAGGCGGCGCCGGCACCCAGCGCGAACAGGGCCGCGAGGGCCACTTTGCCAACCAGCGTTTTCATTGCTTTCCCTTTCATTGTTCCGGCCCCCTTCATGTTCCGAATATACGCCCTTTGCGCCGCCTTTCCAGTGCCGGATTGTCGGCGTTTTGTATCGAAATGTTAGGTCCGCAAGACAAATGGCTTCGGCAAATGGAAACGGCGCCTTGCGGCGCCGCATTTCCCCCTGCCGGTATGGCGGTTCAGCCGGGCTTCTTGGTCAGGATGGTCTTCTTGAACCAGTCCTGCAGCATGCGCTTCTCGTAGCGCAGGTTGTCCATTTCCATGGACATCTTCACCTTGCGGTTCATGTAGCCCACGTCGGAAATCTGGGCGGTGCCGCTGTCGAACACCTGGCCCTTGCTGCTCAGCGCGTACTGCAGTTCGATCAGCGGCCAGTCGGACTTGCCCTCGAGGACGCGCATGTCGCCGCTGGCGCGCTGGCCAGGGTATTCGCGGCCGGCCAGGTCGACGTTGTAGATATTGACGGTCAGGTCGGTACCAGCCGGCAAGTCCTCGCCCAGCTTCTTGATGTAGTCCGCCAGCTTGTTCAGGACATCCTTGCGTTCCCAGTCGCCGCTCGGGAGGTCCGCGAACTGCTCCATATTGACGTAGTTGACGGTCACTTCCGCCGAGGCGGTGCCGGCGCCCAGTGCGAGTGCGACCGCGAGAGCTGCTTTACTCACCGTTTTTTTCATCTGTCCCCCTCCCTTTTACTGTTCAATATTCTTACCCGTCAATAAATATACGCCCTTTGTGTCCGCTTGCCACGCCTCTTTTGTGGAAGTTTTGCATCGAAGAGTTAGATTACGCACAGGGCATATGCCGGGCCCGGCCGACAATGAGGGGGGAGGAGGTCGAACCATGCCCGAAGGACCGTCGCTATATATCTTGAAGGAGCTGGTCAGGGATTTCACCGGCCAGGAGATCGTCCGCGCCGACGGCAACGTCCGCGCCATCGATCCGGCGCGCCTGGTGGGCCAGCGAATCGAGGCCATCCACACCTGGGGCAAGCACCTGCTGATCGAGACGCCGGACATGGTGGTGCGCGTCCACTTCCTGTTGTTCGGCACCTACCGCATCAACGAGCGGCGCGAGGAGAAGACCCCGCGCCTGTCCATCGAAACCGCCAACGGCAACGAGCTCAACCTCTATGCCTGCCAGGTCCGGGAGATCGACCGCGCCACGTATGAGGCCTACGATTTCAGTGCCGACGTCATGTCGGACGCCTGGGACCCGAAGAAGGCGCGCAAGAAGCTGCGCGCCCAGCCCGACATGCTGGCCTGCGACGCCCTGCTCGACCAGGACATCTTTTCGGGCGTCGGCAACATCATCAAGAACGAAGTCCTGTTCCGCATCCGCGTGCATCCGCTGTCGACGGTCGGCGCCCTCCCCGCGCCCAAGCTGCGTCTACTGGTCGACGAAGCCCGCCAATACTCCTTTGACTTCCTGGAATGGAAGCGTCAATACGTGCTCAAGCAGCATTGGCTGGCCCATGCAAAACGCATTTGCCCGCGCTGCAACATCCCTTTTTTGAAAGCCAAGCTCGGGCGCAGCAACCGCCGCAGTTTCTACTGCGAGCGCTGCCAGAAACGCTACGACTAGGACATGGTTTCCGGCTGTGTGACATCGTTAACCAACACTTTTAATGTTGCCTGTTGTTAAGGACTGATGGTCGTACTACAATCGTTTTGACTTGCGGCTATGTCTTATACGTTTCCCGCCGCCAAACGTTGCGATTGATCAACCCGAGCAAACGGTAAGCCTATGTCCTTCCTCTCCAACGCGGCGCCAAAGTTGGCTCCATGGAAAGTCCTGCTGGTCGACGACGAGCCCGACATCCATGACATCACCAAGCTGACCCTGTCCCGTTTCCGCCTCGACGGCCGCGCGCTGCAGTTCCTGCATGCCTACAGCGGCGAGGAGGCCAAGGCGGTGCTGGCGCGCGAGAAGGACGTCGCCCTGGTGTTCCTGGACGTGGTGATGGAGCGCGAGGACAGCGGCCTGGAAGTGGCGCGCTGGATGCGCCAGGACCTGGACAACCAGTTCACCCGCATCGTGCTGCGCACCGGCCAGCCGGGCCAGGCGCCGGAAGAGCGCGTGATCGTCGATTACGACATCAACGATTACAAGGAAAAGACCGAGCTCGATCGCACCAAGCTGTTCACCACCACCTTCGCCGCCCTGCGCGCCTACCGCGACATCATGAAGGTCGAGGATGCGCGCCGCGCGCAGCAGACCTACCGCGAAGGCCTGGAACGCGTGATCGCCGCCTCGACCCACATCTTCCAGCAGCGCAGCCTGAAGGATTTCGCCAATGGCCTGCTGCAGCAGGTGGTGGCGCTGCTGCGCCTGGAGCAGAGCATGCTGCTGCGCCTGAAGGGCGCGAGCGTGATCACGGGCGAGAGCCAGTACGAAGTGCTGGCCCAGATCGGCGACATGGATGGCGACGACATGGGTCCTGAGCTGGTCGCCCGGCTCGACGACGCGCGCCACAACCGCATTTCGCGCCTGCACGGCGACACCTATGTCGGCTACTTCCCGAACCGCACCGGCAAGGCCTCGCTGCTGGTGCTCAAGGGCGTGGAAGAGATCGCGGAGATCGACGCCCAGCTGCTCGAGGTGTTCTGCTCGGGCGTGGCGATCGCCTTCGACAACATCCTGCTGAACCAGGAGATCACCGATACCCAGGCGGAGCTGATCCTGCGCCTCGGCGACGTGGTCGAGTCGCGCTCGAACGAAGCCGGCAACCACGTGCGCCGCATGGCCCAGGTCTGCCACCTGCTGGCCCAGGCTTCCGGCATGCCGGAAGACGAAGTCGCGACCCTGATGCACGCCGCGCCGATGCACGACGTGGGCAAGATCGCCACCCCGGACGCGGTGCTGCTCAAGCCGGGCAAGCTGACCGAGGACGAATGGGAAGTGATGAAGCAGCACCCGACCGTGGGCCTGCAGATCCTGGACGGCTCGCAGCGCCCGATCCTGAAGGCCGCCGCCGTGATCGCCCACCAGCACCACGAGAAGTTCGACGGTACCGGTTATCCGCAGGGCCTGCGCGGCGACGCCATCCACCCCTACGCCCGCATCGTGGCGGTGGCCGACGTGTTCGACGCCCTGAGCCACAAGCGCTGCTACAAGGACGCCTGGCCGGCCGCCAAGGTGACCGAGCACCTGCGCGAGGTGGCGGGGCACCACCTGGATCCGTATTACGTGGATCTGCTCATCAAGAATATGGACAAGGCGCTGGAGATCAATGCGGCCTGGCCAGACTGATCTTGTAGCGTGGGCGGGAGACCCACCCACCCTACAACATCATTTTTTGAGCGAGCGCGGGAAGCGCAGCTGATACCGCAGCCCCTGCCCCGGCGCGCTGTCCGCCTTTACCGTCCCGCCCAGCGCGCCCGTCACCAGGTTGTACAGGATGTGCGCCCCCAGTCCGCTGCCCCCGGTGCCGCGCTTGGTGGTGAAGAAGGGGTCGAACAGCTTGCCCAGCGTCTCCTGGTCCATTCCCACGCCGTCGTCCGCATAGTCGAACAGCACCTGCTCCCCCTCCTGCGCCACGCGGATCGTGATGCGTCCCGGCTGGTCGCGCTCGAAGCCGTGCAGCAGCGAGTTCACGACCATGTTGGTGACGATCTGCGAGACCGCGCCCGGCGAGCTGTCCAGCACCAGGTCCGGCGGGCAGTCCAGTTCCACCTTGATCGGCCGCCCCTTGAGCTTGGGCTGCAGCGACAGCAGCACTTCCTGCACGTAGCTGCACAGCTTGAAGTTGCGGATGTCCCCCGAGGACTGGTCCACCGCCACCTGCTTGAAGCTGCGCACCAGGCTTGCCGCGCGCTGGGTGTTGGTGGTCATGATGCGCAGCGACTGGTCGACGATGTCCAGGAAGCTGTTCAAACTGTCCTCGGTCATCGTGCCCGCGGCCAGCTCTTCGCGCGTGAGCTTGAGTTCCTGCACCAGGTGGCTGGTGGCGGTCACGCAGATGCCCAGCGGGGTGTTGATCTCGTGGGCCACGCCGGCCACCAGGCCGCCCAGCGACGCCATCTTCTCCTGGCGCACCAGTTCGCCCTGCGCCACCTGCAGCTTGTGCAGGGCTTCGTTCAGCGCTGCGTTCTGCACTTCCAGCGCCTCCTTGGTCTTGCGGATCTTGCGGTCGGCCTGCATGCGCGCCAGCGCCACCGCGACATGGCTGGCCATGAAGGCCAGCAGGTCCAGTTCCGCCTTGGTATAGGTCACCGACGGGTCGTAGCTCTGCACCACCAGCACGCCGTAGGGCTGGTCATGCACCAGCATCGGCGCGCCCATCCAGCTGGCGATGTCGGGGTTCCCGAAGGGCGCCCTGACCAGGCCGTTGGCGACCAGGTGCTTGACGCTGGTGGCGTCGTGGAGCTGCGCCTGCTTGCTCGTCAGGACGTAGGAGCACATGCCCTGGCCTACCGGGAAGCGCGTCACCGGGGCCGTACCGTCCTTCTCGTCCACGAAGTAGGGAATGCTGATTTCCTGGGTATCCGGATGGTGCAGCGCGATCAGGAAGTTCTTCGCCACCATCAGCTCGCCGATGATGCCATGCAGGCTGGTGGTCAGGGTGGCGGTATCCAGCGCCTGGGCCGACAGGCTGGCGATCTGGTACAGCGCGTGCTGCACCTGCTCGGCGCGGCGGCGCTCGGCCACTTCGACCGCCAGCGCCGCTGTGCGCTCCTGCACCGCGCGCTCCAGCCGGTCCATGCTCTGCAGGCCCTGCAGAGCATTCGACACGTGGTTGGCGATTTCCGAGAACAGCGCCTGGTCTTCCTCACTGTAGGTGATGCCCTGCGTATAGCTCTGGATTACCATCGCGCCCAGCGCCTGGTGGTGGCGGTCGAGCAGGGGCGCGCCCATCCAGTGCTCGGCGGCGGCGCCGTGTCCCCACTGCATGCCTTCGCGCTCGCGCGCCAGGAAATCGTCTGCGGTGATCATCAGGCGGCGCTTGTTCACCACCACCCAGGAAGTCGGCGACTCTTCCGGCGCCGCCAGCCGCACCTTTTGCCCGCTTACCGGCACCTCGGCGTCGGCTTCGTCGACGAAGTACGGGAACCAGATCGTCCCCTCCTCGCGGTCGCACAAGGCCACATAAAAGTTGGCCGCATACATGATGCGGCCGAGCGCGCGGTGCACCGCGCCGATGAAGTCGACGATGTCGTTGCAGCTGGTCGACAGCTCCCCGATTTCGAGCAGCATCGACTGGACTGCTTCCAGCCGGGCGAGACGGTCCATTGCTTCCCCCCAAGGTAATTAATTCCAATGGGAAATATTAGCAGTTCAGACCGTCCAGCCGAAGCCTTATTCGCGAAGTGTGGCTTATCCGCGCGGGGCGCGGAAATCGTTCTCGATCCAGGCGTAGGCCGAGGCCGGGGTCAGCTTGAAGCTGGCCGGCACCCGCACCTTGGCCACCTGCTCGCCCATTTCGTCGGTGGCGGCCAGGATGGCATACGGATCGTCGTCGTCCGGCACGATGTCCAGCGTCACCTTCAGTTCGCCGTTCTCGGTGGAGACCGTGGTCTTCTTGTGCAGGATCGCGTGCAGGTGCTGCTCATGGCGGCGGATCACTTCGGACGCCGTCTTGATCAGCGTGTTGAAGGCATTGACGTCGAGCGGCTTCGGGTTCTTCTTGTCGCGTCCCATGGTCCAGGGGCCGACCAGGGCCGGTTCCCGCTCGCCATCCTTGTACATGGCAACCGCCCAGCCTTCGTCGTCGTCGTTCTTGATCACGCGCGCGGTCCAGCCGTTCCCCTGCCACAGCCGGGCTTCCTGCACCAGGGCGTTCTCTTCGCCTTCGTGCTCGTGTTCGTCATGTACGTTCATGGTCGTGTTTCCCTATGCCTCAAAGCAGAGATCATAGAGGAAACCGGCCCCAGGAAGAAGCCCGTTTGGCTTAAGCCTCAGGCATAACGGGGGCAGCGCCAGTCGGGACCGCGCGGCGGCCGTACAGGCGGGCGCACCGGGGTCGGGCGCGGATCGACCGCGGGAGAGGGCGTCTCCCGATTGAACGGGTTGATGATGATCGGCGGAATGGTAGGTGGCGCCGATGGCGGGCCTTTAGGACCGCTGTTGGCCAACGCGGGATGCAGAACGGCCAGGTGGTCCCCCATTTTCTGGATGACAGCGTGCATAGGATCCCCCTGCTTCAGGAACAGGCTGTCAGTATAGGAAAGGATACGTTCATTACAAGGCCAAATCGACCACGTTTGTTGCCGCGCGGTTGTACTGTCTTCATCCACTTATCGCGTCTGCATGCGTCCCGGCGCGTCAATTGTGCAGTTTGTCGCAAAGCTGTGGCCGCAGCCGGCGCGGGCCCTTACAGTTCAACCATGCCGCATCGATAAGCGCACCCGAAAACCAGCCCACTGAAGAGGACCACCATGAAAAACCTTGCCAAGATCGCCATCCTGTTCCTGTTTGCCGTCCTGCTGCTGGACATCGCCTTCGATGCCGCCGACTTCATGAGCTTCAATATCGACGGCGACCAGGTCGACGGTCCGCTGGGCGCCCTGCTGGCCGTGATCTTCGCAGGCGGCGGCCTGGTGCTTGCCGGCGTGGTCATGCTGGTGGTGGGTGCGGTGCTGGCGGTGGTGTTCGCCGGCGTGGGCGTGATCGTCGTCGGTGCGCTCGGCTTTGCCGCAGTGGCCGTCGCGCTGGCACTGTCGCCGCTGCTGCTGCCGCTGCTGGTGCCGGTGGCGATCATCTGGTACCTGGTCAGCCGCAGCCGCAAGGACCGCGTCGCCGAGCCGGTGCACAAGGCGGCCTGATCTCCGCAGCGCGAGTCCAGGACGGCCGGGAACTTCCCGGCCGTTTTCGTTTTACGGTGCAGCGTGCGACGCCCGGCGTGCGAGGCCAGTCAATACAGAACAGGTAGAATCGGCCAAAGACCACCCGAACCGATAGCCACATGCAAGTCCCGCCCCCACGCGCCGTGCGCACGATCCGCCCCACTCCGCTGTCGCGGCTCGTGATCATCACGGGCGGACTTATCGCGGCGCTGGGCCTGATCACCGGCGCGATGCTGTACGCCAGCTACCAGGATGCGCTGCGCGAACAGCAGGTCACCCTGCGCAACGTCGCCATCGCCTTCGCCGCGCAGACGGCGGGCGTGGCCCAGGCGATCGACAGCGCCGCGCAGCAGGCCGCGCGCATGCTGCTGCAAGAGACGCCATCCTCGTCCGGGATAGCCGACGGCCGCGAGGGCCTGGCCCATCCCTACCTGGCACGCATCGTACTGTTCGACACCGCCGGGCAGCAGCTCGCGTGACCTGCCCGCCATCAAACCGCCCGCCGGCGACGTGCCGCGCCGCATCACGATCACCGACATCGACCGCAGCACCGGACGCGGCATCCTGAATTTCGTGCACCCGGTGCGCGACCGCAGCGGCCGGCGCATCGGCACCGTGGTGGCGCAGGTGGACTCGGTGCGCTTCGAGCAGCTGTACAACCTGGTGGAACTCGGCAAGGGCGGCTCGGTCACCCTGCTGCACCGCGACGGCACCATGCTGGTGCGCGGCCCCGGCTTCCCGGCCGGCATCGGCCGCTCCTTCGCCGACACGCCGCTGTTCCGCGAGCAGCTGCCGCGCGCCAGCCGCGGCGCCTTCGAGGCATACAGCCCGATCAACGGCTCGGCCGGCCTGTACGGCTACGACGTGGTGGAAGGCTTCGACCTGGTAATCATCACCGGCATGGCGCGCTCGGTCGCGCTGGAAGCATGGTACGGACGGCTGTGGACGGCTTTGGCCTTCTACCTGCTGCTCGCGCTGGTGCTGTCGCTGCTGGCCTGGCGCGTGGCGCGCGACACTCGCCGCCAGTTCGGGTTGATCGACATGGTCTCGGCCAGCGAGGCGCGCCTGGCCAAGAGCTTCGACTACCTGGCCTCGATCGTCAACGCGGTGGGCGCCCCGATCTGGGTGCTGGACGACGCGCGCCGCATCGTGCTGGCCAACGAGGCCTTCGCGCGCCTGGTCGGACGCCCGCGCGAGAGCCTGCCGGGCCTGGATGAAAACACCGTGCTCGACGGCGCCGCCCCCGAGCGCGAACGCCGCTATGCCGCCGTGCTGGCGCATGGCGGCACCCTGGACGCCACCGGCACCATGCACGACGGCAGCGGCGAGAGCCGCACCGTGATCCAGCTGACCTCGCGCCTCGCCGGCGACGACGGCAAGGCGCACCTGGTCAACGTGCTGACCGATATCACCGAGCGCGAACGCGCCGAGGCGCGCCTGGCCTGGCTGGCAGAATTCGACGCCATCACCGGCCTGCCGAACCAGGCCCAGTTCTGGCGCCTGATGGAAGCGCGTATTGCCGCCGCCTCGGCCGGCGGGCGCGAGCTGGCCGTGGTCGCACTGGTGCTCGAACGCCTGCACGAGATCGTGGACCTGCTCGGCCACGAGGCCGGCGACCGCGCGCTGCGCCAGGTGGCCGATTTGCTGCGCGGCGCTTCCGGTGAAACAGCGGTAGCGGCGCGCATCCGCGGCGGCGAGTTCGCCTTCATGCTCGATGCCGGCGGCGGGCGCCATGAAGTGGAGGCGTTCGCGCTGAAGCTGCACGCGCTGATGTCGGGTCCCCTGCAGGTGGATGGGCGCGACTTCTTCCTCGACCCGGTGCTGGGCGTGGCCCTGTGTCCGCACGACGGCCGCAACGCGGACGAGCTGTACCGCAGCGCGCAGGGCGCCGCCAGCGGCGCCGGCATCGAGGTCGACGAAGCGGTGCACTTCTTCTCGGCCAGCCGGCACACCGAACTCGGACAGCGCCTCACCGTCGAGGCGCACCTGCGCCGCGCGCTCGAGCGCGGCGAGCTGCGCCTGGTGTACCAGCCCAAGGTCACGGTGCGCGAGCAGCGGCTGGTCGGTTTCGAAGCCCTGCTGCGCTGGACCAATCCCGAACTGGGGGTGGTCTCGCCCCTCGACTTCGTACCGATCGCCGAACGCACCGGCCTGATCATCCCGATCGGGGCCTGGGTGCTGGAGCAGGCCTGCCGCCAGATGGAGGATTGGGCGGCGCGTTTCGGCCGTCCCGTGAAGGTGGCGGTCAACCTGTCGCCGCGCCAGTTCCACCAGAAGTCCCTGCTCGACACCATCCGGCGCTGTCTGGCCCAGTACCAGGTGCCGGAAGGCAGCCTGGAACTCGAGATCACCGAGACCGCCCTGATGAGCCGCGAGCAGGAAGTGGACCAGCTCATGCACGAGATCCGCAGGCTGGGCGTGGACCTGGCGATCGACGATTTCGGCACCGGCTACTCGAGCCTGGCCTACCTGAAGCGTTTCCCGGTGTCGCGCCTGAAAGTGGACCGGGCGTTCGTGCGCGACCTCGGACGCGACGAGGACAGCGCCGCGATCGCGCTCTCGATCGTCAACCTGGCGCGCGGCCTGAAGCTGCAGGTGGTGGCCGAGGGCGTCGAGACCGAGACCCAGCTGGCGGTGTTGCGCGAGATGGCCTGCGACGAATACCAGGGTTTCCTGTTCAGCAAACCGCTGGAAAGCGCCGAGGTGGAGGCGCTGTTGGGGCGCTCGGCCTGAGCACCCCTTTCTTGCATTACACGCGTTCGATCATCAGGGCGATGCCCTGTCCAACCCCGACACACATGGTGCACAGCGCGAAGCGGCCTTTGGTGCGCTGCAGCTGGTAGGTCGCGGTCGTCACCAGGCGCGCGCCCGACATGCCGAGCGGATGGCCGAGCGCGATCGCGCCGCCGTAGGGGTTCACGCGCGGGTCGTCGTCGGCGACGCCCAGCTCGCGCAGCACGGCCAGGCCCTGGGAAGCAAACGCCTCGTTCAGCTCGATGAGGTCGACCTGGTCGAGCGTCATGCCGAGCTGGCGCAGCAGCTTCTGCGCCGCCGGCGCCGGACCGATGCCCATCACGCGCGGCGCCACGCCGCTCGCGGCCATGCCGACGATGCGCGCACGCGGCACCAGGCCGTAGGCCCGCGCGGCCTCCGCGTTCGCGAGCAGCAGCGCGCAGGCGCCATCGTTCACGCCGGAGGCGTTGCCGGCGGTGACGCTGCCGTCCGCACGCACCACGCCTTTCAACTTGGCCAGCGCCTCGAGGCTGGTCTCGCGCGGATGCTCGTCACGTCCGAAGCGCAGCGCTTCTCCTCTCTTCTGGGGCACCAGGACCGGGACGATTTCGTCGTCAAACAGGCCGTCGCGCTGCGCCTGGGCCGCCTTCTGCTGGCTCCTGAGGGCGAACAGGTCCTGGTCCGCGCGCGAGATGCGGTAGTCGACGGCGACATTTTCCGCCGTCTCCGGCATCGCATCCAGGCCGTGCAGCTCCTTCATGCGCGGGTTCGGGAAGCGCCAGCCGATCGTCGTGTCGTAGATCGCCGCATTGCGCGAGAAGGCGCTGTCGGCCTTGCCCATGACGAAAGGCGCACGCGTCATCGACTCGACGCCGCCGGCGATCATCAGGCGCGCCTCGCCGCTGCGGATGGCGCGCGCGGCGCTGCCGACCGCGTCCAGGCCCGAGCCGCACAGGCGGTTGACGGTGGAGCCGGGCACCGCCGAGGGCAGGCCGGCCAGGAGCAGCGACATGCGCGCCACGTTGCGGTTGTCCTCGCCGGCCTGGTTGGCGCAGCCGAGGATCACGTCGTCGACGGCGTTCCAGTCCACGCCCGGGTTGCGGCGCATCAGCTCGCGCAGCGGCACGGCCCCGAGGTCGTCGGCGCGCACGTCTTTCAAGGCGCCGCCGTAGCGGCCGATCGGGGTGCGGACCGCATCGCAGATGAATGCCTCGTTCATGCTTGTGCTCCTTGTTCTTTGGACAGCGGCAGAAGCCGGGCAGCGGTCACCGCCTGCAGGTCCTTGAAGGTGAGGCCCGGCGCCATCTCGCGCACCTGCAGCCCTTGCGGGGTGACGTCGAGCACGGCCAGGTCGGTATAGATGCGGCTCACGCAGCCGATGCCGGTCAGGGGGTAGGTGCATTGCTCGACGATCTTGGACTCGCCCGTCTTGGTCTGGTGCTCCATCATCACGAACACCTGCTTGGCGCCGATGGCCAGGTCCATGGCGCCGCCCACGGCGGGAATCGCATCCGGCGCGCCGGTATGCCAGTTGGCCAGGTCGCCGCTGCCGGACACCTGGAAGGCGCCCAGCACGCAGATGTCGAGGTGGCCGCCGCGCATCATCGCGAACGAGTCGGCGTGGTGGAAGTACGAACCGCCGGTCAGCAGGGTTACTGGCTGCTTGCCGGCGTTGATCAGGTCTTCGTCTTCCTCGCCGGGCGCGGGCGCCGGGCCCATGCCGAGCAGGCCGTTCTCGCTGTGCAGGAAGACTTCGCGTTCCGGCGGCAGGAAATTCGCCACCTTGGTCGGCAGGCCAATGCCGAGGTTGACGTAGGCGCCTTCCGGGATATCCTGGGCGACGCGCTCGGCCATCTGCTCACGACTGTATCGGCTCATGCTGCCTCCTTGACGACACGTTGAACGAAAATGCCCGGGGTGACGACCGTTTCCGGGTCGATCGCGCCGAGCTCCACCACCTCCGCCACCTGGGCGATGGTGACCTTGGCCGCCATCGCCATGATCGGACCGAAGTTGCGCGCCGTCTTGCGGTACACGAGGTTGCCCCAGCGGTCGCCGCGCAGCGCCTTGACCAGGGCGAAATCGGCGTGGATCGGCGACTCCAGCACGTAGTGGCGGCCGTCGATGACGCGGGTCTCCTTGCCCTCGGCCAGCAGGGTGCCGTAGCCGGTGGGCGTGAAGAAGCCGCCGATGCCGGCGCCGGCGGCGCGGATGCGTTCGGCCAGGTTGCCTTGCGGCGTCAGCTCGAGTTCGATGCCGCCCTCGCGGTAGAGCGCGTCGAAATGGTGGGAATCGTGCTGGCGCGGGAAGGAGCAGATCATCTTGCGCACGCGCCGCTCGCGGATCAGCGCGGCCAGGCCGGTTTCGCCGTTGCCGGCATTGTTGTTGACGATGGTGAGTTCGCGCGCGCCCTGGGCCAGCAGCGCGTCGATCAGCGCGGCCGGCATGCCGGCATTGCCGAAGCCGCCGATCATGATGGTGGCGCCATCGTGGATGCCGGCCACGGCCTGCTCCAGCGATGCGCATGTCTTGTCGATCATGGTGTCCTCTGTACGGTTTAATGAATCAGGAAGCGGCGCAGGCATGCGCTGAAATCCTCGGGGCATTCGATGTTCGATAGATGCGAGGCCGCCAGCTCCTCCCCCTGCGCATCCGGCACCTGCGCGGCCAGCCAGCGGGCGTCCTCCACCGTCGTGACGGGGTCGTAGCGGCCGGCGATCACGAGCAGCGGACTGGCGATGGCGGCGACCTCGCCACGCAGGTCGGCCTGGGCCAGCGCTTCGCAACAGGCGGCATAGCCTTCCGCCGCGGTGGCGCGCAAGCCCTGCACCAGGCGGTCGACCGCGGCCGGCTCGCGGTCGATGAAGCCGGGGGTGAACCAGCGACCGGCAGCGCTGCCGGCCACGCCCTTCATGCCGTCGGCCCGTACCTGGGCGGCGCGCGCCAGCCAGCCTTCCTGCGTGCCGATGCGCGCGGCCGTGTTGGCCACCACCAGCTTGCCGATCCGGTCCTGGGCATGGACGCCCAGCCATTGCCCGGTCAGGCCGCCCATCGAGATGCCGCAGAAATGCGCGCGCCGAATGTCCAGCTGGTCCATCAGGCCCAGCACGTCGCGGCCGAGCCGTTCGATCGTCACCGGGCCGGCGCTGCCCGAGCGGCCATGGCCGCGGGTGTCGTAGCGCACGACGAAGAAATGTGCGGCCAGGACCGCCGCCTGCCGGTCCCACATGCCCAGGTCGGTGCCGAGGGAATTCGACAGCAGCAGGCAGGGCTTGGCGCGGCTGCCGTCGAGCTGGTAGTACAGTGGGATGTCGTCGAGTTGTGCGAATGCCATGATGATTCCTTGACCCTGCTTTTAGCCTTGGTCCCCGCCGCCGACGGGCAGCACGGTTCCGGTGATGTACGACGCCTCGGTTGAAGCCAGGAACAGGATCGCGCCGACCTGTTCGTCGATGGTTCCGTAGCGCTTCATCTGGCTGCTGGAGCGGGTCTGCTCGACGATGCCGGCATACCAGCTTTGCTCCTGCTCGCTCAGCGGCTGCGGATTGCGCGGAATCTTGCGCGGCGGCGCCTCGGTGCCGCCGGTAGCCACCGCGTTCACGCGGATGCCGCTGCCGGCGTGTTCGAAAGCCAGGCTGGCGGTGAGGGCGTTGACGCCGCCCTTGGCCGCCGAGTACGGAATGCGGTAGATGCCGCGCGTGGCCACCGAGGACACGTTGACGATCGCGCCCCTCCCCTGTTCCAGCATGGCCGGCAGCACCGCCCGGCAGCCCCACAGGGTCGGGAACAGCGAGCGCCGGATCTCGGCCTCGATCTGCGCCTCTTCGTATTCCTGGTAGGGCTTGGCCCAGATGGTGCCGCCGACGTTGTTGACCAGGATGTCGATGCGCCCGTAATCCTCGATCGCACGGGCCGCCATGTGGCTGGCCCCGGCCCAGGTTTCCAGGTCGGCCTCGACCACCACCACCTGGGCGCCGAACGCGGCGGCTTCCTGCGCCACTTCGTGCACCAGGGGCGAGCGGTCGGCCAGCAGCAGCTGGGCGCCTTCGCGCGCCGCACTGAGGGCGACACCGCGGCCGATGCCCTGGGCGGCGCCCGTCACGACCATCACCTGGTCCTTGAACCGGTCCGGATGGATCATGCGGCACCTCCGCTGCTGGCCGAGAATTTCTCGAAGTAGAAGTTGGCAGGCTTGACGCCCAGGCCGTCCAGCCAGCCGCGCACCGCCTCCACCATCGGCACCGGACCGCACAGGTAGACGTCGACCTCGCCGCCATTGACCCAGCCTGGTTCCACGTGGGCGGTGGCATAGCCCTTGCGCAGGTGGCAGCTGGCGTCGCTGGACACGCAGGTGATGTATTCGAACTGCGGGTGCGCAGCGGCGATGCGGTCCAGGTGGTCCAGCTCGACCAGGTCGTGGTCGTTGGTGACGGCATAGACCATTTTCACGGGCTGGCTGAAGCCCTGTTTGTCGAGCACGTCGAGCATGGACAGGAAGGGCGCGATGCCGGTCCCGCCTGCCAGCAGCAGCAATGGGCGCTGGAGCGGACGCAGGTAGAAGCTGCCGAACGGGCCGGCGAAGCTGATCGCGTCGCCCACCTTGGCCGCGTTGGCGAGGTAACTGCTCATCAGGCCACCCGGCACGTTGCGCACCACGAAGCTGGCCAGGGATGCGCCCGGCGCCGAACTGAACGAGTAGGAGCGGGTTTCCTGGGTGCCGGGCACGGTGACGTTCACGTACTGCCCGGGCAGGAAATCCAGCGCGTCCGGCTCGTCCAGCGCCACCGAGAAGCGGAAGCTCGAAGGCGACAGCGCCGTGACTTCGGCAATCTTGCCCCCGAAGCTGTGCACGCCGGTCTTGCAGGCGCTGGAGGTGGCCGGGATGCGCACCACGCAGTCCGAGGTCGGACGCATCTGGCAGGCCAGCACGTAGCCGGCCGCGGCATCCTGGGGCTCGAGCGCATCCTCGATGTAGCTCTCCGGCGGCATGTCGTACCGGCCGGATTCGCACAGCCCGCGGCAGGTGCCGCAGGCGCCGTCGCGGCAGTCGAGCGGAATGTTGACTTTCTGGCGGTAGGCGGCGTCCGCCAGTTTCTCGTTGGGGTTACAGCTGATGAAACGGGTCACGCCGTCCTCGAACTGCAGTGCGATCGTATGGCTCATCGATGTCTCCTGCTTTTGCGTTGCTGATGTGCTGATGAATCAGATGTGATACACGTCGATGACCTGGCTGATGTAGTCGTTCTTCAGGACCACGTACTTGTCCAGGATCTTCGGACTTGGCCCACCGAACTCGATCACGTAGCGCGACATGCCGAAATGGCTGTAGGTCGTCTTGTAGCGGTGGCTCAGGGTGTGCCAGTTGAAACGCACCGTCAGGCGCGTGCCGTCGAGCTTCTCGACTTCCACGTTGGCGATGTTGTGGCTGGTGCGGGTGTCCGGCATGGTGGCGCTGGAGCGCTCGGTCTTGATGCGGAACACGCGGTCTTCCAGGCCCTGGCGGTTCGGGTAGTAGATCAGCGAGATCTCGCGCTGCGGGTCCGAGACCAGCTTGCCGTCGTCGTCCCAGGCCGGCATCCAGAACTGCGCCTCCGGGTCGTAGCACTCCAGCCAGTCGTCCCACTGCTCGTCGTCGAGCAGGCGCGCCTCGCGGTACAGGAAGGCGCAGATCTGCTGCATGGTCGGTTCGCTCATTTCGATCCCCCTTCCTCGAGCAGGGCGCGCTTCATCACTTCCAGCCAGTAGCGGTGCTGCACCGTGTACAGGCCCTCGTCCTCGGTGCGCACACCGCTCATCACCGGCTGCAGGCCGATTTCCTGGGCCGCCTCGTCCGGCCCCTTGATCCAGTGGGTGGCGCCGCGGCACATGTCGTTCCATTGCATGGCGCCGCCGGCGTAGCCTTTCTGGCAGGCGCGGAATTCTTCCAGGTCGTCGGGCGTGGCCATGCCGCTGACGTTGAAGAAGTCCTCGTACTGGCGGATACGGCGCGCACGCGCTTCGTCCGGTTCGCCTTTCGGGGCGATGCAGTAGATCGTGACCTCGGTCTTGTTCACGGCCAGGGGGCGCAGCAGGCGGATCTGCGACCCGAACTGGTCCATCAGGTAGACGTTCGGGTACAGGCACAGGTTGCGCGAGCGCTCCACCATCCAGTCGGCGGTGGCCTTGCCGTACTGCTCGGCGTATTCGGCATGGCGCGGGAAGTTGGGACGGTCTTCCGGATTCGCCCACTTGGTCCACAGCAGCATGTGGCCGTGGTCGAAGGCATAGAAGCCACCGCCCTGGCGGCCCCACTTGCCGGCGTCCATGGCGCGAATCTTGTCTTCACGCACCGCCTGCTCTTCCTTGCGGCGGCTGGTGGTGGCCGCATAGTTCCAGTGCACCGCGCTCACGTGGTAGCCGTCGGCGCCGTTCTCGGCCTGCAGTTTCCAGTTGCCCTCGTAGGTATAGGTCGAGGAGCCGCGCAGCACTTCCAGGCCGTCCGGCGACTGGTCGACGATCATGTCGATGATCTTGCCGGCATCGCCCAGGAACTCTTCCAGCGAGGGCACGTCCGGATTCAGGCTGCCGAACAGGAAGCCCTTGTAGTTGCCGAAGCGCGCCACCTTCTTCAGGTCGTGCGAGCCTTCCTTGTTGAAACACTCCGGATAGCCGGCGTCTTCCGGGTCTTTCACCTTGAGCAGCTTGCCGCTGTTGTTGAAGGTCCAGCCGTGGAAGGGGCAGGTATAGGTCGCCTTGTTGCCGCGCTTGTGGCGGCACAGCTGGGCGCCGCGGTGGCTGCAGGCATTGATGAAGGCGTTCAGCTCGCCCTGGCGGTTGCGCGCGATGAACACCGGCTGGCGGCCGATGTGCGTCGTGTAGTAGTCGTTGACGTTCGGGACCTGGCTTTCGTGGGCCAGGTAGACCCAGTTGCCCTCGAAGATGTGCTTCATCTCGAGCTCGAACAGGGCTTCGTCGGTGAAGGCGTTGCGGTGCAGGCGGTAATCGCCGCTGGCTTCGTCTTCGATCAGGTAGTCGTCGATGCGCTTCGGTGCGAAAGCGCTGACCGGACGGATCGGGATCATGGCGTTCTCCTCAGGCGGCGGCGCGCGGACGGTCCACCAGCGGGCTCGGGGCGGCGGCGGTGTCGCGGTACAGGCGGAAATCGAAATCGATCGAGGCGAAGGGCGCGTTCACGCGTTTCGCATCCAGCTGGGCCGGATCGTCGATGCGGCTTACTGCCGGCACCAGGCCTTCGCGGCTGGCGAAGGCGAAGTCGTCCCACAGGTACTCGTCGCCGTCGATGTTGATCTGGGTGGTGAGCTTGCGGTGGCCCGGGGCGGACACGAAGAAGTGGATGTGCGCCGGGCGCTGGCCGTGGCGGCCCAGCTTGTCGAGCAGCTGCTGGGTGGTGCCGTTCGGCGGGCAGCCGTAGCCCTTGGGCAGGATGCTGCGGAAGGCGTAGCGGCCCTGCTCGTCGGTGACGATGGTGCGGCGCAGGTTGAAATCCGACTGGGTGCGGTCGAAGAAGGAGTAGTTGCCCAGCAGGTTGGCGTGCCAGACCTCGACCTTGGCGCCGGCCAGCGGCTTGCCGTCCTGGTCGAACACGGTGCCCTGCATGAACAGGGTTTCGGCCTGCTCGCTTTCCGTGCCGTCGTCGAGGCGGGCGAAGCCCACGCTTTCCGGGGCGCCGGCGACGTACAGCGGGCCTTCGATGGTGCGCGGGGTGCCGCCTTCCAGGCCGGCCCTGGCTTCTGCCTCGTCGGCGCGGATGTCCAGGAAGCGCTCCAGGCCCAGGCCGGCGGCCAGCAGGCCCAGCTCGTTGGCGGCGCCGGCGGCCGACATGTAGGACACGCCGCTCCAGAATTCGCTCGGGCTGATGTCGAGGTCTTCGATGGCCTTGCACAGGTCGCCCAGCAGGCGCACGACGACTTGCTGCACACGGGCGTCGGCCGGCTTCGATGCGGCGTCCACGACCCAGTTCTTCGCCAGGGTTTCGATGTCTGCGTGGTTCATTTCAGTCTCCTTTGTAGTGGGTGGTGGGGTTAGCGGTCGTCAAGCCGGATCGAGGACGGGTGCCGGCACAGGGGCGTCACCTCGATCTGCATGTAGGGGAACAGCGGCAGCGACATCAAGAGCGCGTGCAGGGCCTCGTTGCTCTCGACGTCGAAGATGCTGACGTTGGCGTACTGGCCGGCGATGCGCCACAGGTGGCGCCAGGCGCCCTCTTCCTGCAGGCGCTGGGCCAGGGCCCTCTCGTCGGCCTTCAGGCGGGCGGCTTCCTCCACCGGCATCGATACCGGCAGCTGGACGTTCATGCGGACGTGGAACAGCATGCGTGGGTCTCCTTGTGTATTCGGTTAGCGGCGCTGCATCGCATGCAGCTTGTCCAGGTCGGGCTCGACGCCGAGGCCAGGGCCGGTCGGCACCTGCAGCATGAAGTCGCGGTAGACCAGCGGTTCGGCCAGGATTTCCTGGGTCAGCAGCAAGGGGCCGAACAGTTCGGTACCCCAGGCCAGTTCGGCGAAGGTGGCGCAGACGTGGGCGGTGGCGGCGGTGCCGATGCCGCCTTCGAGCATGGTGCCGCCGTACAGGCCGATGCCGGCCAGGCGCGCCACGGTCGCCACCTCCAGCGCCGGGGTCAATCCGCCGGACTGGTTGATCTTGACGGCATACACGTCGGCGCCGTCGGCGCGGGCAATCGCCATCGCGTCGTCCGGGCCGTGCAGCGCTTCGTCGGCCATGATCGCCACGTCGAAACGTGTCTTGAGCCTGCCGAGTGCCGCGACGTTGCCGGCCTTGACCGGCTGTTCGATCAGGTCGACGCCGCCGGCTTCCAGGGCGGCGATGCCGCGCACGGCATCGAGTTCGCTCCAGGCCTGGTTGACGTCGACCCGTACGCTGGCGCGCTCGCCCAGCGCGCGCTTGATGGCCAGCACGTGCTTGACGTCCTGATCGACCTCGCGCAGGCCGATCTTGAGCTTGAAGATGCGGTGGCGGCGCAGCTCGAGCATCTGCTCGGCTTCCTGGATGTCGCGGCTGGTGTCGCCGCTGGCCAGGGTCCAGGCCACCGGCAGCGCGTCGCGCACCCGGCCGCCCAGCAGTTCCGACAGCGGCACGCCGAGGCGCCTTGCCTGGGCGTCCAGCAGCGCGGTTTCGATCGCGCATTTGGCGAAGCGGTTGCCCTGCACCGCCTTGCGCAGCTTGGTCATGGCCCTGGCCACGCCGCTCGCGTCCATGCCGACCAGCAGCGGGGCGATGTAGGTGTCGATGTTGGTCTTGATGCTTTCCGGGCTCTCGTCGCCGTAGGCCAGGCCGCCGATGGTGGTGGCCTCGCCCCAGCCGGCGATGCCGTCCTCGCAACGCACCCGCACCAGCACCAGGGTCTGGGTATTCATGGTGGCGACCGACAGCTTGTGGGGGCGGATCGTCGGGACGTCGACCAGGAAAGTTTCGATGTTGGCGATGTTGGTTTTCATATTCAATGCGTATAATTCCGTCGGTAGAAGCACGATAATCCCGCTTGAAAGCGTCGTCCAAGACTAAGTTGGTATCACTTCGATACCTGGGAGGTATGATGTTGGAGCTGCGTCACCTGCGTTATTTCGTCGCCGTGGCGGAAGAACGCAACTTCACCCGGGCGGCCGAGCGCCTGCATATCGCGCAGCCGCCGCTGAGCCGCCAGATCCAGCAGCTCGAGGAATACCTGGGCGTGGCCCTGATCGAAAAAGGCACGCGTCCACTGCGCCTGACCGAGGCCGGCCAGTTCTTCCTGGCGCACGCCAAGCCCCTGCTCGACCAGGTGCGCGACCTCAAGAGCATGACCCAGCGCGTGGGCAAGGTGGAACGCATCATCAACGCCGGTTTCGTCGCCTCGACCCTGTACGGCCTGCTGCCGGACATCATCCGCCGCTACCGCGCGGCGCATCCCGAGGTGGAGGTGGTCATGCACGAGATGACCACCGTCGAACAGATGAAGGCCCTGAAGGAAGGCCGGATCGACGTCGGTTTCGGGCGCCTGAAAAGCGAAGACCCGAGCATCCGCCGGATCCTGCTGCGCGAGGAGCGCATGGTGCTGGCGCTGTTTCCCGGCCACCGCCTGGCCTCCGGCGACGCGCCGCTGCGCCTGGTGGACCTGGTGCACGAACCGCTGCTGGTCTACCCGAGCACGCCGCGTCCGAGCTTCGCCGACCAGGTGCTGGGCCTGTTCAGCGAAGCCCACCTGACCCCGGACCACGTGGTCGAAGTGCGCGAACTACAGATCGCGATGGGCCTGGTGGCGGCCGAACAGGGTCTGGCCATCGTGCCGGCCAGCGTGCAGGGCATGCACCACCGGAACGTGGTGTACCGCCCGATCGAGGACAAGCACGCGTTCTCGCCGATCTTCTTCAGCGTGCGCCACATGGAGCGCACGCCGGAGCTGGAACAGATGCTGGCGGTGATCTACGAGATCTACGACGATTACGGGCTGCCGCACACGAAAGAGACTTTGTAGGGTGGGCAAGTCCCTTGCCCACGCGGTGATCGCCAGGAGCTCCGATGTCGTGCCGGATGATCTTGCCGCCAGCTATCACCGCGTGGGCGGGAAAACCCGCCCACCCTACGAACATCAGAACGAGTGGCGCAGCCCCGCCATGACGCCGTTCTGCGCGCCTCCAGGCGCCACCGTGCCGCCGAGATCGAGGCCCACGGCGGCCAGGCCGTCGTTGTCCATTCGCCCCACCGCGCCGTACACCGCGGTGCGCTTCGAGAACGCATAGGTGAGCCGCGCCACCGCCATCTTCGTATCGTCGGCCGAGCGCTTGACATCCTTGCGCGCCACCTGCGCATCCAGGGTCAGGCCGGGCGCCAGCGGATGGCTGATGCCGAGATAGACCAGGTCGGATTCGGCGATGCCGGTAGCGGCGTCGAGTTTGCGGTCGATGATGCCGGCGCCGATCCTGGTCGCGCCCAGCATGGCGTAGCCGTTGACGGTCACGCGCCGGTCGAAGCGCTCGCTGCTGGTGAGGCCGCCGGCGGCGCCGGCGTTCCCGTACAGCTTGTCGTAGCTCACGGTCACCCCATACGCCGCAGCGTCATAGCCGAGCAGCGCCGTCACCTGGCGGCAGGCCTTGCTGTTGCCGGCCACCTCGCCGCCGCAATTGGTGGCCGAGGGACCGCCGGCGGCCGAGGCGTCGCGCCCCAGGCTGTAGGTGGCGCCCACGGTGAAGCCCCCAAAGCTGCCCAGGTAGCCGACCGCATTGTCGCTGCGCGCATTCGGCAGGTAGAGGTCGATGCTGCTGATCGAGAACAGGTTCGGTCCCAGCACGTCGCTCTTTGCGGTGGCGAGGAAAGTCATGTTGACGATGCGTCCGACCTGCAGCGTGCCCCAGTTGCCCTTCAGGCCGATCCAGGCCTGGCGCCCGAACAGCCGTCCGCCCTGCCCCGAGACGCCGCTGTCCGGGTTGAAACCGCCCTCCAGCGCGAACACGGCGGACAGGCCACCGCCCAGGTCTTCGCTGCCGCGAAAGCCGATGCGCGAAGGCACGCTGCCGGACAGCGCGGAGACCTTGGTGACGGCATTGCCGGCGGCGTCGGCGTTGGTGGTGCGAGACACGGCGGCATCGACGATGCCGTAGACCGTGACCTGGGCATGGGCGGCGCCGCCGCACAGCATGGCGGCAAGGGCGGTGGCCAGGGGAAGGCGTGGTATTGCTTTCATGCATGTCTCCTGTAGTCGGTGTGCATGGGCGTGCGCGGGCCGCGGCCAGGCGCGGCGGCACGCTGTCGTTGGAATGGTAAGCCCAGCCGCCCGCGCGGCCGGGAGATGGATCAGGCCTTGCTCGGTTCCGCCAGCGGGCCGCTGCGCAGCGCCGGACGGGCCGAGGCCGAGCGGCCGTGGCGGATGCAGGCCACGGCCACCGCTGCGATGGCGGCGGGGATGGCGATCGCGAGGAAGTTCTGCTGCAGCGGCAGGGCCATGCCGACCAGGGTGCCGATCACGATCGGCGCCAGGATCGCGCCGCTGCGGCCGACCCCCGAGGCCCAGCCGATGCCGGTGGAGCGCACCGCCATCGGGTAGAACTGGCCGGCATAGGCATAGGTGACGATCTGGGTGCCGATGGTGGAGGCGCCCGCCAGGCCGACCAGCAGGAACAGTACCGGCGTCGAGACCTTGTAGCCGAGCAGCGTGATCGATACCGCGGCCAGCAGGTACATCCCCACCAGCACGTACTTGATGTGGAAGCGGTCGGCCAGCCAGCCGCCGCCGACCGCGCCGATCACGGCGCCGAAGTTCAGCACCAGCACGAAGGTGAGGGCCGAGCCCAGGCTGTAGCCGGCGCCGGCCATCAGCTTGGCGAGCCAGGAGCTGAGCGCGTAGACCATGAACAGGCACATGAAGAAGGCGATCCAGAACATGATGGTGGAAAAGCCGCGGCCATCCTGGAACAGCCGGCCGATCGGCGCTCCTTGCGCGCGGTCTGCCACCGGCAGCGTGTAGCTGTCGTCCTTCTGCACGCGGTAGCCCGGCTCCATGCGCATCAGGATCTCCTGCAGCTCGGCCTGGCGGCCCTGGCGGATCAGGAAAGGCATCGATTCGGGCAGCTTCTTCAGGATGAAGGGAATCAGGATCACCGGCACGCCGGCGGCGATGAACACCGACTGCCAGCCGTAGGCTTCGATCATGCCCTTGCCCAGCAGGGCGGCGAGCATGCCGCCCACCGCATAGCCGCTGAACATGAGCGTGACCATGGTGGAGCGGATGCGCTTGGGCGAATACTCCGTCATCTGGGCCACCACGTTCGGCATCACGCCGCCGATGCCCAGGCCGGCCAGGAAGCGCATCACGCTGAAGGTGTACGGGTCGCTGGCGAAGCCGGCTGCCGCCGTGAACACGCTGAACAGGGCCAGGCAGATGACGATCGCCAGGCGCCGGCCGATTCTGTCGGCGATGGTGCCCAGGAAGATGGCGCCGAACATCATGCCGAACAGGGCCGAACTGACCATGAAGCCGGCGCTCTGGGCGGTGACGCCCATCTCCTGCATGATCGAGGGCAGCGCGATCCCGGCCACGGCCAGGTCGTAGCCGTCGCAGATGATGATGATGGCGCACCAGGCAAGGATGCCGAAGTGGAAGCGGTTGAAACGGGCCTCGTCGGCCAGCTTGTGCACGTCGATGTGTCGCATGTTCTTGTCTCCTGTCGTTTGTGGGTGTTATTTGTTGCGGGGGCCGTGCAGCACCCGGCAGGCCACCATCCCGATGACGATGCCCCAGAAGGCCGAGCCCAGGCCCAGGAAGCTGGTGCCGGATGCGGTGGCCACGAAGGCGATCAGCGAGGCTTCGCGGTGGTCCTGCGCGGCGACCATGGCGCCGAGGTTGGCCAGGATCGGTCCGAGCAGCGCCAGCCCGGCGAGGGTCATCACCAGTTCCTTCGGAAAGGCCGCGAACAGCATCACGATCGAGCCGCCGAACAGTCCCGCCACCAGGTAGAACACGCCGTTGGCGATGCCGGCGATGTAGCGGCGGCCCGGATCCTCGTGGGCTTCGCGCCCGGTGGACATGGCGGCCGTGATGGCGGCGATGGCGATCGTGATGCCGCCGCTGAAGGCGACCAGCAGCGACACCAGGCTGCTGGTGGCGATGATCGGCCGCACCGGGCTGTCGTAGCCCGAGGTTCTCAAGACCGTCATGCCCGGCAGGTACTGGCCGGTAAGCGTGACCAGCACCAGCGGCAGGGCCAGGCTGAAGGTGCTCGACCAGGACCAGGCCGGCTGGATGAATCGGGGCAGCGCGAGTTCGAAGGCGAGCCCGCCGAGATCGGTGCTCCCGCCGGCCCAGGCAATGGCGGCGCCGGTGGCCAGCAGCAGCGCGATGCAGTAGCGCGGTGTCGTACGCTTGAAGACGAGGTAGGCGGCGAGCATGCCCAGCACCAGCACCGGCATGGTCTGCAAGCCGGTGAATGCCTTGAGCCCGAACGGGATCAGGATGCCCGCCATCATGCCGCTGGCCACGCCGGGCGGCACCCAGGCGGCGGCCCGCTCGACCCAGCCGGACAGGCCGATCGCGAGCAGGATCACGGCGGCCGTCAGGTAGGCGCCGACCGCCTCGTTCAGCGACAACGCGGGGAACAAGGTGATCAGGAGCGCGGTGCCGGGCGCCGACCAGGCGGTGATGACGGGGATCTTGAGGCGCCAGCTGAGGAAAATGCCGGCGACGGCCGCGCCGATCGAGATGCCCCACACCCAGGAGGCGAACATCTCGTTCGAGATGCGCGCTGCCTGGGCGGCCTGGAAGAAGATCGCCAGCGGGCCGGAAAACGAGACCAGCACGGCCAGGAAGCCGGCGACGATGGCGGGCAGCATGGAAGCCGTGGAAGCTCCCTCGCCCTGCGTTGCGGACAGCGCGGGAATGGCTTCGCCCGCGCCACGGCTGTGATGGCCCTGTCCCTGCATGCTGTCTCCGTAATGTTTTTTTCTGGAGAAGCGCCATCGTGGGCGCTTCATGCATTGCAGAGTAGTCAGCCCCGGGATGTCAGTCCAACACTGATTTGGTATGCAATCGATACCTCAGGGGTATCAGCGCCACGAATCGAAAATCCGGGTTCATGGGGCTGTGATATGGTCATTGCGACCATTCAAACCGCTTGATCGAAGGAGGAAGGATGAACCGCTTCAAGGACAAAGTCGTACTGGTTACGGGCGCAGCTTCCGGCATCGGCCTGGCCGTGGCCCGCCGCTTCCTAGACGAGGGCGCCCGTGTCGTCATGCTCGATATCGACGAAGCCTGCCTCAGGGAGTCCGCTGCCACGCTTGCGCAAGACCGCATCCTGGTGCAGGTCGGCGACACCGCCGACAAACAAACCGCGGCCAGCGCCGTCAAGGCGGCCGTCGAGAAGTTCGGCGGACTGCACGTCCTGGTCAACAACGCCGGCGTGGCGACCGAGGGCGACATCATGGCGACCAGCGAGGAAGACTTCGAGCGCGTCATGGCGGTCAATGTGGCCGGTTACTTCCACATGGCCAAGGCGGCGATGCCCGAGCTGGTGAAGACGCGCGGTTCGATCGTCATGACCTCGTCCGTGTCGGGGCTGGGCGGCGACTGGGAGCTGTTCGCCTACAACACCTCGAAGGGCGCCGTCAGCAACATGGTGCGCGCGATGGCCATGGATGCGGCCAAGGATGGGGTGCGGGTGAACGCCGTCAATCCCAGCTTCACGGTCTCGAGGATGACCGAGGACATGGTGAACGATCCCGAGCTGGTCGCCGAATTCAACAAGCGCATGCCGCTCGGCGCGCCCGAGGATCCGGAAGGCGTCGCGGCGGCGATGGTCTTCCTGGCGAGCGAGGATGCGCGCCTGATCACGGGGGTGAACCTGCCAGTGGATGCGGGCTTGATGGCGTCTAACGGGCAGCCGCACCAGTAAGGATGTGCCAGGCTTGGGCGCAAGCTGTGCGCCCTTGGATTACTTGCGCTTGTAGCGGCGAGCCAGGGCGAGGCCGCCCAGCCCCAGGAGCGCCAGGCTTCCTGGTTCAGGCACCGAACCGCTGTCTTGCGCGAATGCGACCGACCACGATGCGCCGAGCTGGGTGTCGCCAACATTGTTCACATACAGGCAATCGCGATCGGTATCGGTACAGGCATAGAAATTATCGCCATTGACGAACCAGATACCCATGTTCGTTCCCCACGACGTGCTCATGTCGCCCATCCCGGACCACTTCGGCGCGCTCACCACTTCACCATTGGCGTTGGTCGAGAAAAAGCCGTTCATCTGGATCAGGTCGCCGCCTTCCATGTACCAGCCGGAAGCACCCTCCAGGCGGAATGACTGGAACGCATTCGGCTCCCAGAGCTGCGAACTCAGGCCCGATCCGCCATTATCGACGAAGAAAGTCGAGGTGATCGATTCGCCGACGATGCCGGGAAAGGTCCCAGTCTTGCTTGCGATGGTGGTCGTCCACTTGAACGTGACGACGTCGGCTGCCGCGTAGGTGGAGCTCAGGGCCAGTAGCGTAGCGCAGCAGAGGGACTTGAAAAGGATTTCAAGATTTGCGTAAATGTGTTTCGATAATCACTTAGGAAGCAATAGTTGTGCCTAGTAAATAAATCAATGGTTTGCATACTTCAATTGTTCTATCTGTAAAGAAACTCGACAGTGCCTGAGGAGGATGCAATGCCCTCTCAACGCTCGCGCCTTCGCGGACTTTCCTGCACCGGCGCATGCTGCCTCATCAACTCCACGATCCAGTCGATAAACACCCGCAACGCCTTGCCCAGGTAGCGGTTGGGCGGATACGCCACGTACAGCGGCATCGGATCGATCTCCCAGTCCGCGAACAAGCGCACCAGATCGCCCCTGGCCGCATGTTCGCGCGCCATGTAATCGGGCAGCCACAGCACGCCCAGTCCCGCCACGCCGGCCGTCAGGTAGGCGTTGCCGTCGTCGATCGCCAGCACATGGCGCCCGCCGATCTTCACCGTCTCGCCGTCCCTGTGCATGGCGTAGGGCAGGCCGTTGGCCCAGCGGAAGCGCACGATGCGGTGGCGCGGGTCCTGCAGCTCCTTGGGATGCAGCGGCGTGCCGGCCTGCGCCAGGTAGGAAGGCGCCGCGTACACGCCCAGTTGCAGGTCGCCGACGTGGCGCGCCACCAGGGACAGGTCGGACACCTGGCCGCCGCGCACCACGCAGTCGACGTTCTCGCCGATCAGGTCGACCTTGCGGTCGCTGGCGCCGAGGTCGAACTGGATCTCCGGATAGCGCGCGTGGAAGGCCGGCAGCGCCGGCACCAGGATCATGTTGGCGAACGGACTGGGCACGTCCACCCGCAGCAGGCCGCGCGGCGCTGTGGATGAACCGGGGAGATTGTTCTCGATGTCGTGCAGCTCGGCCAGCAGGCGCACCACGCGTTCGTAGTAGGCGGCGCCGTCGGCGGTGACATTCACCTTGCGTGTGGTGCGGTTGAGCAGCTTGAGGCGCAGGTGGGCCTCGAGCTGCTGCACCAGCTGGGTGACGCTCGTGCGGCTCATGCCGAGCGTCTCGGCCGCCCTGGTGAAGCTGCCCGCCTCGACCACCCGGACGAATGCCCGCATGCCGTCAAACCTGTCCATGTCGCCCCCGCTTGAAAATTGTGCAGATTATACAAACAGTCTTGGCGCGATTTGATGGTTTATTTGTGCAAATCAGGGCGCTACAGTGCAGGCATCCACCAACAGCAAGGAGTGCCTCGATGACTACCCGTGACGTCATTTTCCCCGCCGGCCGCCAGGCCCTGTATGAGAAGAACCGCTATTCCCCGGCCGTGCGCTCGGGCGGCTTCCTGTTCGTATCCGGCCAGGTCGGCAGCCGCGAGGACGGCTCGCCCGAGCCGGAACTGGACGCCCAGGTGCGGCGCGCCTTCCAGAACCTGAATGCCGTGCTGGATGCGGCCGGCTGTACTTTTGGGGACGTGGTCGACGTGACCGTCTTCATCGTCGATCCGGAAGCGAAGTTCGAACGCATCTGGGAAGTGGCGCGCGAATTCTGGGGCGAGGCGCCCTACCCCAACATCACGGCGGTCGGCGTAACCTGGCTGTACGGCTTCCAGTTCGAGATCAAGGTCGTGGCCAAGGTACCGGCCGAGGGCTAGCCGCCGGACCGCATGCGTTGATTCTCTTCGCGGATGGCTGCCTTTACCCACTTTCGCTGGATCAGGCCCAAGCTGTCCAGCATGCCGGCAACGAGGAGGCAGACGCCTGGCGGGATGATGACCGACACGATCCGTTCATCGAGCCCGAGCTCGAAACCGGCAAAACTGGCTCCCAGGACCAGCGCTGCACCGGCAAATGCCATTGCTCTGGACCTGACAAGCCATTTCATATAATTGGTCATTGCGTCTGTCCCATCACTTGTTTTGCCTGAGCTGCGGGCGCGATTCCCAGGCGCGCCGCGCTACGCGCAGGAATTGCGCACTACCACCATATCGAATCCCCGACCGTAATTCGACGTCCGGCTCCCCGATGCTGGCATTCCTCATGCCTGCAGTGTAGGTTTAAACTATCCGTCCAGCAATAAAAACGGGCAGCGCAGGACGTTGCGCGGACGCTCAGGCCGTTTTGTTCGCCACGTACTGTTCGTAGCCGCGCGCCCGCAGCGCACAGGCCGGGCAGGTGCCGCAACCGTGTCCCCAGGCATGTGCCTCCCCGCGCTCGCCCAGGTAGCAGGTATGGGTATCGAAGCGGATCAGGTCCACCAGCGCATCGCCGCCGCAATCCTGGGCCAGCTGCCAGGTCTGGGCCTTGTCGATCCACATCAGCGGCGTCTCCACCTTCAGACGCGTGGCCATGCCGAGGTTCAGGGCCACCTGCAGCGCCTTCATGGTGTCGTCGCGGCAGTCCGGGTAGCCCGAGAAATCGGTCTCGCACATGCCGCCCACCAGCACGTTCAGGCCGCGCCGGTAGGCCACCGTGGCCGCCACCATCATGAACATCAGGTTACGACCCGGCACGAAGGTGTTCGGCAAGCCGTTTTCCTGCATCGCGATCGCCACATTGCTGGTCAGGGCGGTATCCGAGATCTTGCCGATCAGGGACAGGTCGATCATGTGGTCCTCGCCCAGGCGCGCGTCCCAGTCCGGCCTCAATGCGCGCATCTTCGCCAGCAGCGGCAGGCGCACGTCCAGCTCGATGGCGTGGCGCTGGCCATAGTCGAAGCCGATCGTCTCCACGCGCGCATAGCGCTGCAGCGCCCACGCGAGGCAAGTGGTGGAGTCCTGGCCGCCGCTGAAGAGGACGAGGGCGCTGTCGTTGGTTTGCATGATCGTAGTCCGTGGACGGAAGAAACCGCGAATTCTGGCATAAAAGAGACGCTTGCGTGAACCGGCATTGGCCGCACTGCTGGGCCAAGAGTCCGTCATCGTTTTTGCCAATCCGTTAAGATTGCCATGAATTTTACCCACGGAGTGTTATGTTTCCTGCAAGATCGATTCCGCGCCGTTTGCGCCCCCTGCCCCGTCTCCTGGCCGGCATGGGCGCATTGCTATTTGCAACGACACTGCACGCACAGGGAATCGATTACCAGGTCCGCATCGACGCCCCGCGCCAGATCGAGAACATGCTCGAGGAAAACCTCGACCTGATGCGCTGGCGCGGCAACTCGCGCGTGGATATGGAACAGCTGCAACGCCTGGTCAAGGAGGCCCCGGAACAGGCCAAGACCTTTATCGCTACCGAAGGCTATTACTCGCCCAAGATCTCGGCCGGCCTGGATACCAGCGGCGGCCAGCCGGTGGCGCGCATCATCGTCGATCCGGGCCCGGCCACCGTGGTCGGCGACGTCGACCTGGTGCTGCAGGGCTTCGCCCCGATCGACGAGGGCAGCGTCCCGTTTGACGCCGGCGCCCTGCGCCAGCGCTGGTCGCTGCCGGTCGGCGCGCGCTTCCGCCAGGAGGATTGGGAAGCCGCCAAGCGCGGCCTGCTGCGCGAAGTGTCGCAGACGCGCTTCCCGCGCGCCCGCCTGGTGGAAACCAGCGCCACCGTCGACCCTGAAGAACGACGCGCCCTGCTGCGCGTGGTCATCGACAGCGGCCCGGAAATGCGCTTCGGCGAGCTGCGCATCCGCGGCCTGAAGCGCTATCCGCGCGAGGTCATCACCAACCTGAACAAGATCAACCCGGGCGACCAGTACAGCGAGGCGGCGCTGACCGCCCTGCAGTCGCGCCTGCAGGACACCGGCTACTTCAGCAGCGTCGAGGTGAGCGCCGACATGCGCCAGGTGCTCAACGCCGAGCTGCAGGAACTGAAGGAAGGCGACGATGACGCCGACGCCAACCCGGCCACCCCGGAACCGCCGACCGGCCCCACCGTGCTGCCGGTGCTGGTGCGCGTGGTCGAGAACAAGCGCAAGAACGTCGAGGTCGGCGTCGGCTTCTCGACCGACACCGGCGCCCGCGTCCAGGCCAGCTACGACGACCTGAACGTGCTCGGCAAGCGCATGAAGAGCGACCTCATTTACGAACAGAAGCGCCAGACCGCGCGCGTCGACTTCTTCTGGCCGACCACACCCAAGGGCTACAACGACAGCGTCGGCGCCGGCGTCGAGCGCAACGACGTGCGCGGCGAGATCACCACCCTGGCCACGGTCGCGGCGCGCCGTTCCTGGGGCTCGCCCCTGCTCGAACGCAGCCTGACGCTCGAAGCGCTGGTCGAAAAACGCGAAGTGCCGCCGAGCGAGCCGACCACGACGCGCAGCCTGCCGCTCACCTACGCCATCACCAAGCGCAAGCTCGACAGCCTGATCCAGCCCACCAACGGCTACGTGCTGCAGGGCCAGCTGGGCGGCGCGCTGCTGCCGATCCTGACCGACGAAAAATTCCTGCGCCTCTACCTGCGCGGCCAGATGTTCAAGCCGCTCGGCGAAGCCGGCACCCTGGTGCTGCGCGGCGAGTTCGGCGGGGTGGCGGCCAAGGAAAAGCTGGGCGTGCCGTCCACCTTCCTGTTCCGCGCCGGCGGCGACCAGTCGGTGCGCGGCTACGGCTACCGCGAACTGGGCGTGCGCGAGAACGGCGCCATCGTCGGCGGCAAGTACCTGCTCACGGCGAGCGCCGAATACCAGTATTTCTTCCGCCCGCCCTGGGGCGTGGCCGTGTTCTATGACGTCGGCAATGCCGCCGACAAGGTCGGCGACCTGAAACCGAAATCCGGCTTCGGCGTCGGCGCGCGCTGGCGCAGCCCGGTGGGCCCGATCAACGTCGACCTGGCCTACGGCCATGCCGTGAAAAAGGCGCGCCTGCACTTCTCCCTGGGATTCACCTTCTGATGGACACGAACGACAACACCCCGACCCAGGCGCCGGCACCAGCACCGCACAAGCGCCGCTGGCCGCGCCGCGTCGCCATCGGCGTGGTCGTCACCGGCGTGATCGTCGGCGGCACGCTCTGGTACCTGGGCCGCGAAACCACGCTGCAGATGATCGCGCAGAAGGTCGCCGCCTCCACCGGCGGCAAGCTCACCCTGACCGGCGTGCGCGGTTCCCTGTACGGCGCCATGTACATCGAACGCGCGGTGTGGCGCACCGACGAGCAGCTGGTCATCGCCAACAAGATCAACCTGCACTGGTCGCCCGCGCAGATCGTCTCGCGCGGCATCCTGGTGGACAAGCTGCACGCGGCCAACCTGCGCGTCGAGACCCTCAAGGAAACCGAAGAGCGCTCGCCGATGCCGGCCAAACTCGCGCCGCCTTTCACGGTCTCGATCGACGATGCGCGCCTGAACCGCGCCACCTTCGTCAACCAGGGCGTGGAAACCCACATCGACAACATCCGCCTGCGCGTCGAGGGCAACAAGCAGCGCTGGCAGCTACGCGACGCCGCTGCCGTGACGCCCTGGGGCATTGTTGCCGGTGCCGGCACGATCGGCGCCCAGCGCCCGTTCAAGCTGGACGCCACCGCCAGCCTGACCCAGTCGCAGGCGAAAGCCGAAGGTGGGGTAACTTCGCGTGCCGCGCAGCTGCGCCTCAAGCTCGGCGGCGACCTGGAAACCACCCTGGTCGACGCCACCGGCCAGGCCGGCCGCGCCGTGGGCGACGCCCACTTCGTGCTCTCGCCCTATGCCGAGATCCCGCTGCGCGAAATGCGCATCAACGGCCGCAACGTCGACCCGGGCTTCTTCAACCCGGCGCTGCCGACGGCCGACCTGACTTTCTCCATCGCCGGCAAGCTGGACGACAAGCGCAACATCAGCGGCCGGGTCGACATCAGCAACGACGGCCCGGAAGGCACCATCGACCAGCAGCGCCTGCCGCTGCGCCTGATGCGCGGGCAGCTGGGCGGCAACCTGGACGCCCTGCAGGTGTCCGACGTGCTGATGGATTTCGGCGCCGCCGGCCGCTTCACCGGCACCGGCGGCGTCCAGCGCGAAAAAGACGCGGAAGGCCTGGGCACCGCGCGCTTCACCCTGCACACCGACCGCTTCGACCTGAAGGGCATCTACTCCACCATGAAGCCGACCGCGATCCGCGGCGACATCCAGGTGACGAATGCCGGCGATACCCAAACCCTGCAGGCCAACCTGGCCGACAAGTCCCTGCGCCTGGCCGCGCTGGCGACGCTGCAGAACAACGTGGTGACGGTGCGCGAAGCGCGCCTGTCGAGCGGCAGCAGCCGGGTGGACGTCAGCGGCAACATGAACCTGCTGGACGACAAAGCCTTCAAGGCCAGCGCCAACGCCAGCCGCTTCAACCCGGCCGATTTCGGCGACTTCCCGGCAGCCGACATCAACGCCAGCGTCAACGTGGCCGGTGCGCTCGCCCCGGCCTGGCGTGTGGATGCCGACTTCGCGGTGCGCCGCAGCCGCCTGCTGAACCAGGCGCTGTCGGGCGCCGGCAAACTGCACGCCGACGCCAAGCGCATCAGCGGCATCGACGCCGACCTGGCGCTGGGCCAGAACACCGTGGCCTTGAACGGCGCCTTCGGCGCGGCCGGCGACAAGCTACAGTGGCGCCTCGACGGCCGCCAGCTGTCGGCCGTGCGCAGCGACCTGTACGGCGCGGTCACCGCCAACGGCGTCGCCACCGGTACCATGGCAGCGCCGCGCACCACTTTCGAGGTGACCGCGAATGGCCTGGGCTGGGTGGCCGCCCAGCGCAAGAACGCCAACGGCAGCCTGCGCGCCAGCGGCGACGCCTGGCTGGCCGGCAGCGAAGGCGCGCGCTTCGTGGAAGCGAAGATGAGCGGCGCGATGCAGCGCTTCAATCCGGCTGCCTTCGGTTCGCCCCTGGCCGGCTCGATCAACGGCGCTTTTGACGCCAGCGGCCGCAGCGGCGCCGACTGGCGCGGCGCGGTCGACCTGCGGGTGCAGGACTCGACCTTGTCGAATTCGCCGCTGTGGGGCCACGCGAAGCTCACGGCCGACCGCCGTCACGTCTCGAACGCCGACGTCGACCTGCACGTGGGCGCCAACGTGCTCGCCGCCAAGGGCAGCTTCGGCGCGGCCAGGGACCAACTGGGCTGGCGCATCGACGCCCCGCAGCTGGCCGCGCTCGGCCCCGACTTCGCCGGCGTGCTGCGCGGCCAGGGCACGCTGTCGGGCACCATGGATGCGCCGTCCTTCAGCGCCGCGCTGGAAGGCCAGAACCTGCGCCTGCTCGGCACCCACAGCATCCGCGCCTTGCGCGCCAACGCCAACCTGGCCTCCGGCCGCGGCGCCAACGACGCACTGGCGACCGACATCCAGGTCACCGAATACGCCAGCGGCGATACGCGCGTGGCGTCGGCCAGCCTGAAGACCGAAGGCACGCGCGGCGCCCACACCCTGCGCGCGGCCGCGGTCGGCGACGCTTTTGACGCCAACCTCGAGGTGCGCGGCGGCTTCGCGCGCGACACCTGGAGCGGCACCCTGGCCGCGCTGCAGAACCGCGGCCGCTACGCGATGACGCTGCAGGCGCCGGTGCCGCTGCGCATCAGCGGCGCGCCCGGCAGCGGATTCATGGGCCTGGCCAAGCCGCAGAGCATCGCCTTCAACGGCGCCGTCATTCGCCTGCCGGCCGGCAGCATCACGGTCGACTCGCTGGTGAAGAACGGCCCGCGCTGGGCCAGCCGCGGCCATGCGGACAACGTGCCGCTCACTTACCTGTCGCAGTTCTCGCCCGCCATCCGCGACAACGCGCGCGGCGACCTGACCCTGGGCGCCAAGTGGGAACTCGACCTGCGTACCGCGACCGCCACCGGCGGCGCACCGGCGCTGGACGGCATGGTCCACGTCTTCCGCGAAAAGGGCGACGTGATCGCCGGCGGCGACCGGCCGGTGCCGCTCGGCCTGCGTACCTTCGAAGCGCGCGCCGACGTCGTCGGCAGCTCGCTGAAGGTCGGCCTCGACCTCGACGGCGCCCGCACCGGCAGCGTCGAGGTCGACGCCACCGCCCAGCTGCTGCAGGGCCGCCTGGACGGCGACAGCCCGCTGCGCATGACGGCCAGGGCCGACATGGGCTCGATCGCCTGGCTGGCCTCGTTCGCCGGCCAGTCCGGGCTCGAGCTGGACGGCGCGCTGCGCCTGGCCCTGACAGGATCCGGCACGATCGGCACGCCGCGCCTGGACGGCAGCGTGCAGGGCGACAAGCTGGCGGTGCGCTGGCCCGAACAGGGCGTGCGCCTGCAGAACGGCGAGCTGCGCGCCAGCCTGGCCGGCGACCAGCTGCAGCTACAGCGCCTGTACTTCCAGGGCCGCCAGGGCAGCGCCTCGGCCGACGGCTTCCTGCGCTTCTCCAGCGGCCTGGCCGCGGCCGACCTGCGCCTGACGCTGGACAAGCTCGAAGCGCTGTCGCGCCCGGACCGCACCGTGGTCGTCAGCGGCAAGGCCTCGCTGGTGCGCGACGCCGAGCGCTTCGCGATCGAAGGCAACGTGCGTGCCGACCGCGCCCTGATCGAATTCGCGCCGCAGGGCCGCCCGACCATGTCCGACGACGTCATCGTGCTGGGCCAGGGCGGCACCAGGCCGCAGCCCTCGAACAAGAAGGAAGAACTGCCGCTCACCATCGATTTGCGTGCCGACCTGGGCGAGGAATTCAGGCTGCGCGGCCTGGGTATCGACGCCACGCTGGCCGGCAATGTGCGCATGCGCAAGGTCGGCGCCGGCGCGCCGCGCGTGAACGGCACCATCCGCGCGGTCGAGGGCGATTACGCAGCATATGGACAGCGGCTGGATATCCGGCGCGCCGTCATTACCTTCAGCGGCCCTTACGACAACCCGGCGCTCGACGTGCTCGCGGTGCGCGCGCGGCCCGAGGGCGAGCAGCTGTCGGACACCAACGTGGAAGCCGGCGTGCAGGTGCGCGGCACGGCCCAGGCGCCGGAAGCGCGGCTGGTGTCCACGCCCAATGTCCCGGACAGCGAAAAACTGTCCTGGCTGGTGCTCGGCCACGGCATGGAAGGCACCAGCGGCAACGAGAAGGACGTGCTGGCGGCCGCCGCCGGCGCCCTGCTCGGCGGCAAGGGCGGCACCGGCGGCATCACGCAAAAGCTGGCGACCTCGCTCGGCGTGGACGAACTGGGGCTGAAGCAGGCGAACGGCGGTAACGGCGGCCTGGCGGACACGGTGGTGACGGTGGGCAAGCGCATCTCTTCGCGCACCTACCTCAGCTTCGAGCAGGGCGCGACCACGGCCTCGAGCCTGGTGCGCCTGCGTTACAAGTGGACCCCGCGCATCACGCTGCAGTTCCAGACCGGCACCAATACCGCGCTGGACGTGCTGTATGCCTGGGCTTTCGACTGACAGAACTGGACGCAACCGGGGGACACGATGACGGAACAACTTGTATATCCCCTGCTGCTGATGCTTGCCAGCCTCGACAGCCCAGCCCAGGCCCAGCCCCGGGCGCCGGTCCAGGCCCAGACCCAGCAGCAGATCCCGCGCGCCTACCAGGGAGAATGGAACATGCGCGTGAAGGACTGCGGCACCTCGCGCAACGACTCCACGCTGCGCCTTCGCCCCGACAGCATCGCCTATTTCGAAAGCACGGGGCCGGTAAAGACCGCGGTCACGCGCGGCAAGGAACTGGTCCTGGTCGCTGAACTGCAGGGTGAAGGTGAAGCACGGCTGCATGCCGCCCACTTCCAGTTGTCGCGCAACGGACGCACGCTCACTGACGTCACGAGTACCCCGCCCCTGGTCCGCTACCGCTGTCCGGCGCGGCGCAACTAGGATTTCCGGAGTTCCGCCTGGCCGGCATGCTCGAGATGATGCAGGAAGGCGGTGGCGACTGGCGACAGCCTCTTCCCTTTCCGGTACAGCGTCCACCAGTTCGACTGCACGGGAAAGCCCTCGACCGGAAGCGTGACAAGCTGCTCTTCTTCTGGCCGCTCCCCCAGCGCATGGCGTGAAATGACACCCAGACCCAGGCTGGCCGCCACTGCTTGCTTGATCGCTTCGTTGCTGCCCAGCTCCATGCGTATGTCTGCCCGAAAACCCAGCGCCCTGAAATGCCTGTCACAGGCGAGCCGGGTGCCGGATCCTTTTTCACGGAGAATGAAGCGCAGCGGCCCCAGCTCGGCCAGTGCGATACGCTCGCGCCCGACCAGCGGATGCGACGCGGAAGCGATCACGTCGAGAGGGTTGGCCAGGAAGGCGTGGCGCTCGAGCTCCAGGTCGCTTGGTGGCATCGACATGATGTAGAGGTCGTCGAGATTCTCGTGCAGGCGCCTGAGCACGCCGTCGCGGTTGAGCACTTCGAGCGCGATGTCGATGTCCGGAAAAGCGGCGCAGAAGGTCCCGAGAAGACGGGGCACGAAGTACTTCGCGGTACTGACCACCGACAGGCGCAGGCGCCCGCGCGTCATGCCCTTGATGCCGTCCATGTGCTGCTCGAAGGCGCTCCACTCGTCCATCATGGCGCGCGCCGTGCGCGCCAGCGCTTCGCCCGCCGGGGTCAGGTACAGGCGCTTGCCGACCTGCTCGTAGAGCGGCATGCCGACGCCTTCGGCCAGCTCGCGCAATTGCATGGACGCGGTCGGCTGGGTGACGTGGCAGGCGCGGGCGGCGGCGGTGACGCTCAGGTGTTCGCTGAAGGCAAGGAAGAGGCGCAGCTGGCGGAAGGTGGCGTTCATAGATAAATCCCTATGCTGGCCATCATCATAATCGATTTTTCTTTATTGCCGTGAGCGCTTAGGATGCAGGACCGTCTGTTGAGTCCGAACACATGAACAACTTCCTCGATCCTGCCATCCTGTTTTTTGCTTTCGGCATCCTGGCCGGCTGCGTGAAATCGAACCTCGAGATCCCCCAGCCGATCGCGCGCTTCCTGTCGCTCTACCTCCTGATGGCGCTCGGCCTGAAAGGCGGTTTCGCCCTCGCGCAAACCGGCCTCACCGCCGAAGTCGCGGCCAGCCTGGGCGCCGCCGTGCTGCTGGCGGTCGCGATTCCGCTGGCCGCCTACCCCTTGCTGAAGCGCTTCGTGTCCGGTTTCGACGCGGCCGCGGTCGCGGCCACCTACGGTTCGGTCAGCGCGGTCACCTTCATCACGGCGACCCAGTACCTGGACGTCCACGGGATCTCCTATGGCGGGCACATGGCGGCGGCAATGGCCCTGATGGAATCGCCCGCCATCGTGATCGCCGTGGTGCTGGCCAATTCCTTGCGCCAGGCCGGGGCGCCGGCAGTGCTGCCGGGTGCGAACGGCACGGCCACGCTGGGAGCGCCGGGCCCGCGCGTGGGCCTGGGGAAAATCCTGCACGAATCCTTTACCGGCGGCACCCAGCTGCTGCTGATCGGCGCCATGGCCGTGGGCATCCTGACGGGCGAGGCCGGCAAGGCAGCCATGGCGCCGTTCTCGATCGACCTGTTCAAGGGCATGCTGGCCTTCTTCCTGCTCGACATGGGCCTGCACACCGCACGCAACCTGGGCAAGCTGCGCAGCCAGTCGCGCTGGCTGCTGGCCTACGCGGCCGCTGCGCCGGTCGTGCATGCCGGCCTTGCCCTGGGTCTGGCGGCCCTGCTCGGCCTGTCGGCGGGCAACGCGACCCTGCTGATGGTGCTGGCCGGCAGCGCCTCGTACATCGCCGTCCCGGCAGCGCTGCGTTATGCGATCCCGGAAGCCAACCCGTCCGTGTACTTCAGCATGTCGCTCGGGGTCACCTTCCCCCTGAACATCCTGCTGGGCATTCCCGCCTATGCCTGGCTGGCCGGGGCGGTGCTGGGATAAGGCTCAGGAGAGCAGGCTCGGCTTGGGGTCGGGCACCGGTTCCTCCTCGCCCTGCGGCAGATGGGGGTGGCCGGGCTGGTGGTGCGGATGGGGCGTGTCGAAAGGATCGGGCGCCGGTTCCTCGATCGGGGCCGGGTCCGGTGCGCGGTGCGCCTGTACAGGAAACCGGGCAGGAACATTCGCGAACAGCTCTGCATTCATGGCGGGAATCTCCTCGTCAAAGCGGAGCGGACACCTTACCATGATGGCCCGCAGGCCGCCGTTTGCTGCCTCTCGCGTGCGAGGCGGCTACAATGGCAGGCTTGAACCAACTCATCGCGCCATGCAAGAACTTTCGATCACCACCCTCGCCCTGCTCGTCCTGACCCCGCTGCTGGTCTGGCGCGTCTACAACCGCATCAAGGCCCGCATGGTCCGCCAGCGCTCGATCGTCTCGCGCCACTACACCGGCGTGCTGGTGTTCGGCGCCATGATCCTGGTGCCGCTGGCGCAGCTGCTCGACCGCCCGACCCACCTGGCTGCGCTGCTGGCCGGTTCGGCCTTCGGCCTCGGCTGGGGCCACTACGCCCTGAAGCGCACTCGCTTCGAGGACACTGAGCAGGGCTACTACTTCACGCCGCCGGCGCAGCTGGGCATCCTGTTCGCGATGATCCTGGTGGCGCGCATCCTCTACCTCGGGGTCGAGATCTATGCCAACCAGGGCAAGGGAATCCCGGCGCCGCGCCTGACCGACGACATGCTGACCATGCTGTGCGTGGGGCTGACCGCGGGCTATTTCGGACGCTACTCGGCCGGCCTGTTGCTGTGGCGGCGCAAGCTGCGCAAGGCGATCGACGCCGAATGAAAAATGGGGCCATCGGCCCTAATGCCGTTCAGTTAAG